>JAAZZI010000009.1 GCA_014239225.1 Gammaproteobacteria bacterium | reverse complement strand
GGTGCGCCGCTTGCAAGCGCATTTCATGAATATCAATTCAAAAATAATAATAAATCGACTGTGATATTAAATATTGGTGGTTTTGCAAATATTACATTATTGCCATGTGATAAAAATGAAATTATTGGTTTTGATACAGGTCCTGGTAATACGTTACTGGATTGCTGGATCAAACAAAATAAAAATAAAGAATATGATAAAGATGGTCTTTGGGCAAGTTCAGGTAAAGAAGATAATGAACTACTCCAACAGTTACTTAAAGATGATTATTTCTCATCGCCAATACCAAAAAGCACGGGTAGAGAATATTTTAATCTAGAATGGTTAAAAATTAATTTAAAAAAATTGAATAAAGAATTATCGGCTGAAAATATTCAAGCGACTTTATTAAAATTATCTGGAGTCACAATCACAAATGCCATTAAAAAGTATGCCGCTGGATTTTCCGAAGTGATTGTTTGCGGTGGTGGGACTTATAATCTGTTGCTTATGAAAACTATTGAAGATCTACTAGTTGATTTTAAAGTAACAACTACATCTGATTACGGTCTGTCTCCTGATTGTATTGAAGCGGTCGCTTTCGGATGGCTTGCCAAAAAACGTTTGGAGAATAAACCAGCAAATATACCAAGCGTTACTGGAGCAAATAAAAATGTAATATTGGGTGGTGTATACTCACCAACTAAACAAGAGAATTGATAATAAAAATTATTAAACAGAAAATGACGAACCGCAACCGCAGGTTGTAGACGCATTAGGGTTACGTATTACAAATTGCGCGCCTTCCATGCCTTCTGAGTAATCAATTTCAGCCCCGGATAAATACTGAAAACTCATTGGATCAACTAATAATTTAACGCCTTCATTTTCAACAACGGTATCACCTTCTCCGACTTCCTCATCAAAAGTAAATCCGTATTGAAATCCTGAGCACCCGCCACCTGAGATAAATACACGTAACATAAGCGCATCGTTACCTTCATCCTCGATGAGTTCTTTTACTTTGCCAGCCGCAGCTACACTGAAGATTAATGGGGATGTTATTTCTCTAGCTAAATTCATAAAAATAGTTATTATCTATTTACCAACTTCGTTATAGTCTAATTCCAACTCTACTTCTTCTTCTGGTTTCGCGGGTGTATGAACAAGCTTTCCATTCACTTCAGCACCAATAGATAGTTCTACCAAATTATAGTAAACGTTACCTTTAATTTTTGCATTAGATAATAATTCAACATGTCTACTTGCATGTACATCACCATTCACAATACCATTGATCACAATATAGGGTGATCGCACTTCACCCTCAATTTCTCCATGTTCACTCTGTGATAAAAGTGAAGTGCCGTCATTTTCACCAATCACCTTACCTTTAATTTTTCCGTCAATATGAACTCCACCAGAAAATCGAACTTCACCCTGAATTTCTGTATTCTGCCCAATCAAACTATCAATACGAGTAGTTTTTTTGTTTTTATACTTTTTTAATAAATTTTTTAACATTAACTTTCTCTTATTTAGTTTTCGCCAACATGCCACTCAAATATTCTATGAAGTCTCAATTTTTCTTTATCGTGCTGTTGCAGATCAACCAGTACTCTTAAAGGCTCAAATCCATTTGGGAAACTAAAGTTACCCTCAATACGTTCAAAGTTTCTAACTTTTATTTTACGTTTAAGTTCTGCCCCTAGAATCATGTCTCCAGATGATAAAGTACGAAAACCAGATTTATCGTTTCCTTCTACTGACATATCTATCGTAACTTCTGTAATACTATCACTATTACCGATATTGGTTAACACTAATTTATACTTAAAAAAAGTTTGCTTTCGCGTAGTTTCTATATGTAATCCCTGAATATTCAGCCCTCTAGAGTATGAGCTTGCAGTTATGATTCCTTTATAAAATGTCAATTCTCTCCTTAAATTAAAAACTTGCTCTTGTAGTGACTTAATTTCATTTTGTAGTCTTATTGATGTTCCGTTATCAATATCTGCCAAACGCTCAAGTTTTAGAGCCTGTTTGTCTAATTCTTGATTCTGTTTTTTCAATTCTTTATTAGAACTCAAAAGTTCGCTTATATCATGTGCTTGTGATAATTGTGTTCTAATTGTTTTTAAACGAGGGCTATCATATAAAAACCATCCAACAATAACAAAAACTAAAAGAAAAAAAGTAATGTAATGCGCTGGCAAAAAACGACTATCTTTTTTTACAATATGCTTAGGCATAGAGATGGAATATATATTTAAACATTTAATTCAGAAGATACTAGCCCCGTTTCTTCATCTAAATCAAACATGAGATTCATGTTTTGTATCGCCTGTCCGGCTGCACCTTTTACTAGATTGTCTATAACCGATAAAATTATAAGTTGCTCAGGTTTATCATTACTAAAATGAAGTGCGATGTTACACATATTCGTCATTTTTACAGCTTTTGTCTCTGGGTATGATCCTTCTGATAAAACATCAACAAATTTTTCATGTGAATAAAAATTAGTATAATGATCTCGTATTTCATCAGGACTGGCCTTTAACTTCGTATATAAAGTTGTGTGAATACCCCGATGCATTGAAACTAGATGCGGGGTAAATGTAAAGCTAATATCACTTGCTGGCTTAACATCATTCAGAATTTGTGTAATCTCCGGCAGATGTCTGTGCGTAAATACACCATAGGCTTTAAACGATTCAGTAAAATCAGAAAATTCCTTTGAAAGTACTGCTTTCCGTCCCGCGCCACTTACCCCGGATACCGCATTCGCGATAATGTCTTTCGTCTCAATCAACCCATTTTTGATTGCTGGCAATAAACCAAGTGTCACAGCGGTTGGGTAGCAGCCAGGATTTGCAATCAAATTTGCTTTACTTATTTGATCGCGATTGAGTTCAGGCAGTCCATATACCGCAGTTTCTAAAAGCTCTGGGCAAGCATGTTTTTGCTTATACCAATACTCCCAAGTTTTCGAAGATTGAATTCTAAAATCTGCTGACAAATCGATAACCCGGCAGCCTTGCTCAAGCATCGTGGGAACATAATTCATTGCAGTTGCATTTGGTGTGGCAAAAAAAATAAGGTCGCATGAATACAATTCTTCGCTATCATGGCCAACAAATCGAAAATCAAACTGTTTCAACGATGGGAAAACATCTGTTATGAGCTCGCCTTTTCTTTCATTTGAAGTAGCAATAACAACTTCAACGGCATCATGAAATGATAATAATCGAAGCAACTCAGCGCCAGTGTAACCAGTAGCCCCAACAATACCTATACGGATCATTTTATTTCCAACCATTCCTCAGTAACCCAAACCATCCAAATTATAAATTAATAATACGTAGTCATGGGCAAATAAAAAAGCGGCCGAGGCCGCTTTGAATTCAAAGTTTTATAATTATTATTTTTAAGAATTAGTTGTATAAACAACTAATTCCCGAACGAGGTTAATGCTAGATGGTAAAAGTGTCAAGAAATCAATTCTTGGATTCTTGGGTATCAAGATAGTGATTAACTTATTGATTTTTATATAAAATATAGTTTCAGTCCAAAATATAATCAGCGAACAGGGTAACAAATGAGATTTAATTTTCTTATAGAACCAAGAAAATACTAGATAATATGGTCTAAATATGAGATTCATTGCCTAATGAGAAAAATACTAAAAATTTCCGTTTATCTGACATTTGTGTTGAGTCTGCTATTTTATTTAATCCCGACTAAAGCCCCAGATATAAGTTTAAATTTTATTGACGGTCAAACAGTTGATATAAATTCATTCAAAGGTAAGCCATTGTTGGTTACCTTTTGGTCTACAACATGCTCCATATGTTTAGAGGAAATTCCTCGTCTCACTAAACTATATGACGAACTAAATAAGGATGGTTTCGAGATTATTGGTATTGCCATGTCCTACGACCCGCCAAACAGGGTAATTGCGTTATCTGAAAAGAAAAAAATCCCATACCCAATTGCACTAGATATTAGTGCAGATGCTGAGATAGCATTTGGAAAAATAAAAGCAACGCCAACAAATTTTTTAATTAGTGCCGATGGAAAAATAATTCAACGTTTTGTCGGAGTAATGGATATCGATAGTCTACGTTCTAAAATAAAAAAATTACTACAAACATAAATAATATAAACTTTAAAAATGCTCTGGTATAAAGCTTTACATCTTATATTTATGGTGACATGGTTTTCAGGCCTGTTTTATTTGCCTCGTTTATTTGTATATCATGCAATGAGTGATGACAAAATAAGTATTGACCGATTTAAAATCATGGAAAAAAAACTTTTTTATGGAATAGCAACCCCGGGAGGGCTGCTGACTATTATTTTTGGGTTTTGTTTATTAGTAAGCAATGGAATAACTAGCTATAGCGGTCAGTTATGGTTATCGCTAAAAATGATCTTAATAGCTGTTCTAGTTTTATATCACATTTATTGTTTCTCCCTATTACAAGACTTTAAATATGACCGAAATAAACACACCCATATTTGGTATCGCTGGTTTAATGAAGTACCTGTCTTAATTCTGGTTGGTATTGTTCTACTTGCTATCATCAAACCTTTTTAAATTAAAAGGATTGCGACTAAACAATAAATGATGTTTTTTCTATACCACTATCATTTCAAAATCTTCTTTTCTTGCCCCGCATTCAGGACAAACCCAGTCTTGAGGTATTTCATCCCATTTTGTCTTTGGTGCTATACCCTCTTCAGGAAGTCCTTTTTCTTCATCATAAACAAAACCACAAATAGCACACATGTATCTTCTCATTGTTGCCTTTCCTTATATTTTTTAATTTCTTAGCCGTGAATGACTATGTAAAATACCCTCATTATGGTCAATAAAAAAAATAAAAAACCGATTGTGCTGGTCATCGCAGGTCATGACCCATCGGGTGGAGCTGGAGTCCAGGCAGATATCGAAAGCATCGCTAACGCAGGATGTCATGCAACGACAGTCATCACGTCATTAACAGCACAGAATACTAATACAATCACAACTATCACTCCACAGGATTCTATTTTTTTTAGAGAACAAATTAAACTTGTACTAGATGATATGGATATTCTTGCATGTAAAATTGGGATGATTGGTAGTCCTGAACTGGTTGATACAATACATGATGCATTATCAAATACAAAAATTCCTATTGTTTTAGACCCAATAATAAATTCAGAAACTGGGAAAAATCTTTCCTCTGAAAAAACATATGAAAAAATAATATCTTCATTATTGCCATTAACAACAATCATTACTCCGAATACTGTTGAAGCAAAAATACTTACTAATTGTGAAGATCTGAAATTTGCTGCTAATAAACTATTAAACTACGGCACAAAAGCTGCATTGATAACGGGTACACATGAAGCAACAAATGATGTGATAAATACATTCTATACGAAAGATAGTGTTCCAATTAATTATACATGGGAAAGATTGTCTAACACATTCCACGGTTCGGGCTGTACATTATCATCGAGAATTGCAGCAAATCTGGCGCTTGGAGATAATTTGGAAAAAGCAGTAAAAGATGCACAAAAATACACATGGGAAACTTTAAAAAATGGTTTGCATCTGGGGAAAGGGCAAATTCATCCCAACCGTTTTTTTATTAAAAAAAATAATGTTTTATAATTCACTCATCCCTAAATTTTTTTCATCATAATATTATGGATATGCCAAAATCCAGTGGGATTTATCTAATCAGTGATTATAAGAATCTTGCGATCGATGATTTGCTAGATAAAACAGAAAAAATACTAGACGTTGGGATATCACTTTTTCAATTTCGTGATAAAAATTCAAAGTACGAAATTAAAAAATCGACTGCGCTAAAACTGCAAACTCTTTGTAAAAAATATAACACTCTATTTATTGTTAATGATGATGTGGTGCTAGCAAAAGAAATATCAGCAGATGGAGTCCATTTAGGTGGAGATGATATGGATATCGACATGGCTAGAAAAATTCTTGGCGATAAAATAATCGGGGTTTCCTGTTATAACAATCTTGAAGATGCAATTACTGCAGAAATTATGGGGGCTGATTATATTACATTAGGTTCATTCTTTAATTCGCCTACAAAACCTGAAGCTAGAAAGATCGCTATTGATCTACTGCCAATAGCAAAATCAAAATTAAATATTCCAGTGGTTGCTATTGGAGGAATAACACCAGAGAATGGAAAACAGCTCGTTGATAATAAAGTTGATTTTCTAGCGATTATAAGTGGAATTTATGCATCAACTGATATTATTAATAGTGTAAAAGCCTATAAAAATTTATTTTATTAATTACTAAAATGACAAAAAAACTATTTGATGAAGCAAAAAAACGTATCCCCGGTGGTGTGAATTCACCCGTACGTGCTTTTAAAGCTGTGACAGGTACGCCACTTTTTATCAATAAGGCATCGGGCCCTTATTTATATGATAGTAAAGACAAAAAATATCTCGACTATGTTGGATCTTGGGGGCCTATGATATTAGGGCATGCTCACCCCGAGATAGTCAAAGCAGTTAATGATGCGGCAAAATGTGGGCTTAGCTTTGGTGCGCCAACTGAAATTGAAACGCAGATGGCTAATAAAATTTGTGATTTAATGCCGTCAATTGAAAAAATACGCATGGTAAATTCAGGCACGGAAGCTGCGATGAGTGCCATCAGATTAGCAAGGGGTTATACAGGGCGAGATATTATTATTAAATTTGAAGGATGCTACCATGGCCATACTGATTCATTACTCGTTAAAGCCGGATCAGGTGCCTTAACATTTGGTGTCCCAACCTCCCCTGGCGTACCTACAGACCTTGCAAAGTATACAGTAACGCTTACCTATAATGACATCCATCAGCTTCAAGATGCATTCGAAAAAATTGGGAATAAAGTTGCAGCAGTTATCATTGAACCCATAGCAGGAAATATGAGCCTCGTACCTGGGAATCAGGAATTCTTGAATACACTCCGAGAGCTTTGTAACAAACATCAATCAGTATTAATATTTGATGAGGTTATGACGGGTTTTCGTGTTGCCTTAGGTGGGGCACAATCTATATTTAACATCACTCCCGACATAACTATTTTAGGGAAAATTATTGGCGGCGGAATGCCTGTTGGTGCTTTTGGTGGAAAAGAAAATATTATGAATCATATTGCGCCGGACGGACCAATATATCAGGCAGGAACATTATCGGGAAATCCAGTTGCGATGAGCGCTGGGCTGACAACACTTAACTTAATATCTTCTGAAGGCTTTTTTAATTCGCTTGAGCATAAAACAAAAATATTGGTCGATGGAATTACTGAGTCAGCAAAAAAAATAGGTGTCCCGTTAGCAATGAATTATGTTGGGGGTATGTTTGGATTATTCTTTACCAGTGAGAAAACGATTGATTCTTTTGAAAAAGTAATCAATTGCAATAAAGAACACTACAATATTTTTTTCCACGGCATGCTAGAAGAGGGAATCTACTTAGCGCCATCTTCATATGAAGCTGGCTTTGTTTCATCGTCGCATTCTGATGATGATATAAAATTAACAATTGATACTGCTGAAAAGATTTTCAAAAAAATTAATTAGAAACGTATTCTTATAAATTTGACATTTATATGATTAATTACTCTTAGATATGAAAATTACACTACATAAAAAAATAGCTGCTTACTTCGGATATAAATTTACTCGAATAAATGAGAATATAAATCAAAACCAAAATCTTCAAACAATCGAGCTAATTAAACAGCATAAAATTGATCTTATTTTAGATGTTGGCGCAAATTTTGGTCAATTTGGAACTGATATGCGAAACGCGGGATATCTTGGTCAAATTATATCATTTGAACCCGTTAACAAGTGTTATCAACACCTTTCTTCAATCGCGGATGACAAGTGGAAAATTGAAAATTTTGCACTTGGTGATAAAAACTCAAAAGAAGAAATAAATATATCAAACAAAACAGTTTATTCATCTATTCTCAATGTAAATGAAATCGGGAAATCAAATTTTTCTAATTCTATTAAGGTTGTAGGTAAGCAAAATATACTGGTAAAAAAACTAGATGATATAATTAATAAATTAGTAAATAACTTAAATAAGAGAAGAGTATTTTTAAAGCTCGATACACAGGGTTATGATAATCGAGTTATTCGTGGTTCGCTTCAAACATTAGAGCATGTACAGGTCTTGCAAACTGAAATATCCTGCAAAGGAATATATATGGATACGCCTTCTGTTCCTCAACGATTAGAAGAACTTTTAAATCTTGGGTTCAGTATAACAGATATATTCCCAATCTCTCGAGATAAAAATACTATGGAAATACTCGAGTTTGACTGTCTTCTAATTCGTACTAATAAATAAATTCTTTAAGAATTATTATTAACTCATACCTATCTTCTTTTCTGAAACTATTATGCCATCAGTATCTGCATAAACATATTCACCAACATTAAATGTGATGCCGGCAAATGCAACAGGAATATCTCTATCTCCTAATCCCCGCTTAAGACTTTTTCTTGGATTAGTATTTAATGCTTTAACCCCAATATCAATTGTTGCAATTACATCAGCATCACGAATGCAGCCAAAAACTATTATCCCAGACCAACCATTTTCCATGCCCAATTTTGCAAGCATGTCACCTAGCATGGCACAACGTAAAGATTCATCTCCATCAATAATAAGAATACGACCTTCACCTGGCTCCTCTAAGGCTGATCTCACTAAACTGTTATCTTCGTATGCTTTAACTGTTGATATTGGTCCGTGAAATATTCTTTTAGCGCCATAGTCTTTGAATATGGGTAATGCGACTTTAAGGTTATCTCCATACTTATCATATAAATCAGCTGTCGTAAAAGTCATTTGCAAACCTGTGTTAAATTAAAGCTCATAGAAATCGGGACGTCTATCAGAAAATAAATTATTATGTTTTGTAATAAATTTATCATGGCTCTCGGTTGGGTTAATCTCAGTGATATAACAGGCTTCTCTCTGTGAAGCCGCTTGAAAAATAAGCTCGCCTTTAGGAGTGACGATTTGACTCTTACCAGTAAAACGTAAACTACCATGCGGTCTATTATCGGAACCAAAACGGTTTGCTGTAATAGCAAACACCCTATTTTCAAGACAACGAGCTAACATTGTTTGCTGGCAGAAATTAAGTACTAAATTAGAAGGATGACAAATAATCTCTGCATCATTCATGGCAAGTGTTCGTGTAACCTCCGGGAAAGCCCAATCGAAACACACCATCATGCCTAACTTAACTCCGTTTACTTCATTAACTTTCAAAGGTACATCACCCGGGCTCATACAAAACTTTTCTTCATTAAAAAGATGTAATTTTCGGTAGATATGAATGATGCCTTGTGGCCCGATCAACGCTGAGCTATTAAAACATTTGTCTTTAGCCTTCTCTGCAAAACCAATTACGATATGAATATGATTGTCTCGACATAAATTTATTATACTGTCTATATTCGTCGAATGATTTGGATCTTCGGCCAATGAAAGCGCTTCCTTAGCATCTTTAAAGTAATAGCCTGATAACGCTAATTCTGGTAACACGATTAAATCTGCATCAAGCTTATCAAGAGCTTTAATTATTTTTTTTGTATTCCCAGCTATTTTCCCAAACTGCGGACGAAATTGATAGAAGCCAACTTTCATATATATTTAGATATTATTTTTTCTTTGGTCTTTCCCAAGATGGGACTAACTTCTGTTCAGCTCTACTAATCGCTAAACTATTGCTGTCTACGTTTTTTGTAATCGTTGCGCCTGCGGCAATCGTCGAACCATCATCAATCCTGACTGGTGCAATTAATTGGGTATCTGACCCTACAAAAACATTATCACCAATTGATGTTTTATGTTTATTTGCGCCATCATAATTACATGTAATCACGCCCGCACCAATATTTGTATCGTTACCAATCTCAGCATCACCAATATAGCTCAAATGATTTGCTTTTGTTCTCTTCCCAAGTGAACTTTTTTTAATTTCAACAAAATTACCTACGTGTACATGATCATCTAATATAGAATCTGGACGAATCCGTGCAAACGGACCAATGAGGCAGTCATTACCAATAATTGAATTTTCAATAACAGAATTTGCAAAAATTTTTACATTGTCTCCAATGATTGTATCTTTTATGAGGCAATTTGGTGCAATGCTGATGTTATTGCCTAGTTTCAACCTCCCTTCCATCACAACATTAACGTCAATTTCATTATCACTGCCAATCTCTAACTCTCCTCGTAAATCAAATCTTGAAGGATCAGCAATTCCAACCCCTTCATCCATCAAATGATATGCTTGCACTATTTGGTAATAACGTTCTGCCTCAGAAAGTTGTGCTCGTGTATTAATTCCCTGCACCTCAATTATTGATTCAGCCAAAACAGGAGAAACTTTAATATTATCTTTCACCGCCATCGCAACAATGTCAGTCAAATAATATTCGTTTTGTTTATTTTTATTATTAAGAGAATTTATCCAACCATTCAAAGTTTCAGACTTAATAACCATAAATCCGGCATTAACTTCACAAATACTTTGTTGTTCTTCTGTTGCGTCCTTTTCCTCTATGATGGCAACAATATTATCACTACTATCGCGTACTATGCGTCCATAGCCATAAGGTTCATCAAAATAAGCGGTTAAAAGAGAAAAACCGGTATCAGCTGCGTCTTTAACTAGTTTTGTAAGTGATGTTTTGTTAATTAATGGGACATCGCCATAGAGTATCAAGATATCATCGGTCTTAGGTATGCTAGGAAGAACTTGCTGTACAGCATGTCCGGTACCTAGTTGCTCTTCTTGCTTAACCCAGGTGACTTGAGAATTCTTTAGTGAATCACGAACCTGTTCTCTGCCACAACCATAAACTATATAAATCTCTCGATGTTCTATTTTTGTAGCTGTTTCACAAACATGTGTAAGCAATGGTTTCCCTGCTAGAAGATTTAATACCTTTGGCTTGTCAGAGTTCATTCGCTTACCCTGGCCTGCGGCTAATATAATAATACTGAGACTCAATTTAAAATCTTCCCCGTTTGTTATAGAACCTGAAATTTTTAACAAGATTATATCTGTGCTAGTAGCAGAGATATATGATTGATTTTATTTGAAGGAGATACGCTGGTATTTGAAGTTAATTTTCTTAACGACCCGAACGTTTCCTTAAACGCTGTAAAGTCTGCAATTGAGCTGAAGCTTCTGCAAGCGCAATCTGTGCCTTAGCATAATCAATTTTCGAATCTTTCTCATGTAATGCTTGTTCAGCTTCTTCCTTTGCTTTAAGTATAGCTGCTTCGTCCAAATCTTCTGCGCGTTCGGCCGTATCAGAAAGCACAGTAATAATTCTTGGTTGAACCTCAAGCAACCCTCCTGAAACATAAAAAGCCAATTCATTGCCATTACTATCTTTTACTCGTACCTCCCCGGGAGTCATTTTTGTCACTAAAGGCGCATGTCCTGGAGAAATCCCTACTTCACCCATTACCGCAGGGGCAAATACCATTTGGGCTTCACCTGAAAATATTTCTTTTTCAGCACTTACAATATCAACCTGAATTGTATTACTCATAAATATCTCTACGGTTATAGGGTTTTTGCTTTTTCAAGCGCTTGATCGATAGTTCCAACGTTATAAAAAGCCTGCTCGGGAATATCATCGTACTGGCCTTCGATAATGCCTTTGAAACCACGTAATGTTTCTTTTAAAGGGACAAACTCACCATCCAAACCAGTAAAAACTTTTGCGACAAAATAAGGTTGGGTTAGAAAACGTTGAATTTTTCTCGCTCTAGCTACAACCAGCTTATCCTCTTCAGATAATTCATCCATACCTAAAATCGCAATAATGTCTCTTAATTCCTTATACTTTTGTAGTGTATTTTGTACCCCACGCGCAATATCATAATGTTCTTGGCCAACAACCAAAGGATCCAGCTGACGACTGGTTGAGTCTAGAGGATCAATAGCGGGATATAGGCCGAGTTCTGCAATCTGACGCGATAATACAACAGTCGAATCTAAGTGGGAAAAGGTCGTTGCAGGTGATGGGTCTGTCAAATCATCAGCGGGAACATAAACAGCTTGAATTGAAGTAATCGAACCTGTTTTAGTCGATGTAATTCGTTCTTGTAGCCTGCCCATTTCTTCTGCAAGCGTTGGTTGATAGCCTACAGCAGATGGCATACGACCTAATAATGCTGAACACTCAACGCCGGCAAGAGTGAAGCGATAAATGTTATCAATGAACAACAATACATCGCGTCCCTCATCACGAAATTTTTCAGCCAATGTCAATCCAGTTAACGCAACACGTAAACGGTTGCCCGGTGGTTCATTCATCTGCCCATAAACCATGGATACTTTTGATTTTTCAAAATCATCAATATTGACAACGCCAGATTCTTGCATTTCGTGATAGAAATCATTTCCTTCGCGAGTACGTTCCCCCACACCGGCAAAAACTGACAAACCAGAGTGTTGTGTCGCAATATTATTAATAAGCTCCATCATATTGACAGTCTTACCAACACCAGCACCGCCAAATAAACCAACTTTACCGCCCTTTGCAAAAGGAATAATTAAATCAATAACTTTAACGCCGGTTTCAAGTAATTCAGTCGAGGGGCTAAGTTCTGTAAATTTTGGTGCTTCGCGATGAATAACCATGCGTTCATCAGTATCAATAGGTCCAACATCGTCAATAGCTTCGCCCAAAACATTCATAATGCGGCCAAGGGTTTTAGTTCCTACTGGAATAGAAATCGCTTCACCCGTATTTCGAACAGATAATCCCCGCTGTAACCCATCGGTAGAACCTAAGGCAATTGTCCTAACAACACCATCGCCTAATTGTTGTTGTACCTCGAGGGTAGTGTTAACGCCTTCTCCTTCGACAATCAATGCATCATAGATACCTGGTATTGCGTCACTTGGAAACTCGACGTCCAATACTGCCCCAATAATTTGTACGATCTTTCCAGAACTCATTTTTTTCGTTCCCCGTTTTTATTCTTTAACAAAAATTAATCTTCAACTAAACAGCAGCTGCGCCCGCAACAATTTCAGATAATTCTTGGGTAATTGCTGCCTGTCTTGCTTTATTGTATATAAGTTGTAATTCATCAATGAGCGTGCCTGCATTTTCTGTTGCGCTCTTCATGGCAACCATTTTAGCGGCCATTTCACAGGCTACATTTTCAACAACAGCTCTGTAAACTTGTGACTCTATGTATCTCATTAAAATATAGTCCAACAAGTCTCTTGAGTCTGGTTCATAAATATAATCCCAATGATTTGCATAACTTTCTTTTTCATCTGGTTTGCCAGGAACTAGTTGCTCAATAGTAGGTGTTTGAACCATTGAATTTACAAATTGATTTGAAACTAAATATAGTTCATCGATGCTGCCTTCTTTAAAAGCATTTAACATGATCATAATAGTACCAAGTAACTCTTCGATATTTGGTTTATCACCTATATGAGTTACTTGGCCAATAATATTTGCGCCAATCGATCCAAAAAAACCAGCTGCCTTGGTCCCGATAACACAAAGATCAACTTCTTTACCTTCTTGTTCCCATGATTGTATTTTTTTTAACAACATACGAAACATATTCGCATTCAAGCCTCCACATAAACCACGATCAGTTGAAACAATAATTAAACCGATTCGTTTAATTTCTTCGCGTGTAACAAGATAAGGGTGTTTGTATTCAGGATTAGCATGCGAGAGATGAGATATAACGTTACGAATCTTTTCTGCATAGGGGCGAGCCGCAAGCATCCGATCTTGAGCTTTTCGCATCTTACTTGCTGCTACCATCTCCATAGCTTTAGTAATCTTTTGCGTATTTTTTACACTTGCAATCTTTGTTCGTATTTCCTTTCCGCCAGCCATATATTTACCAATCTATTTTAAATTGTTACCAGGTGTTATTTTTTTTGAAATTATCAATTGCGCTATTCAATTCGGTTTCAATCTCGTCATCATAATTACCTTCAACACCGATTTTATCTATAAGTGCAGATTGTTCGCTCTTCATGTAATCATGCAAGGCTGCTTCAAAAGCACCAATTTTTTCTAATTCAATATCGTCAAGAAAACTATTTTCAACAGCGAATAAACTCACCCCCATTTCAGCAACATTTAGTGGGGAATATTGTTTCTGTTTCATCAATTCCATAACACGTTGACCGCGTTCTAGCTGTTTTCTGGTTGCTTCATCGAGATCAGATGCAAACTGTGCAAACGCTGCTAACTCACGATACTGAGCAAGTGCTAACCGAATACCGCCGCCTAATTTTTTAATAATCTTAGTTTGAGCTGCACCGCCTACTCGAGACACTGATAAACCTGCGTTAATAGCAGGTCTAAAACCCGCATTAAAAAGGTCTGATTCTAAAAATATCTGACCATCGGTTATTGAAATAACATTGGTTGGTACGAAAGCAGACACATCGCCCGCTTGTGTTTCGATGATTGGTAATGCAGTTAATGAGCCTGTCTTACCTTTTACTTTGCCGTTAGTTATTTTCTCAACATACTCCTCATTAATACGTGAGGCCCGCTCTAATAAACGGGAATGCAAATAAAATATGTCTCCGGGGTATGCTTCACGCCCTGGGGGTCGTTTCAGCAGTAATGAAACCTGACGGTAAGCCCAGGCCTGTTTTGTTAAATCATCATAAATGATTAACGCATCTTCACCAAGATCACGAAAATACTCGCCCATAGCACAACCACCGTATGGGGCAATGTACTGTAGTGCTGCCGATTCTGATGCGGTTGCTGCAACAACAATTGTATGCTCCATTGCACCATGTTCTTCAAGTTTTCTTATGACAACATTAACTGAAGAAGCCTTTTGACCGACTGCAACATAGATACATTTCACACCAGTACCTTTTTGATTAATGATCGCATCGATTGCAACTGCGGTTTTACCAGTTTGACGATCGCCAATTATCAACTCACGTTGGCCACGCCCAATGGGCACCATAGAATCTATTGATTTTAGACCTGTCTGAACGGGTTGACTTACTGACTTTCTCGCGATAACGCCTGGGGCAATCTTTTCAATCGGGGAACTATGTTTTGTATTAATTTCGCCTTTACCATCGATCGGATTACCAAGCGCATTAACAACGCGTCCCAGCAATGCTTCGCCAACGGGGACCTCAAGAATACGCTTGGTGCATTTTACAACATCGCCTTCTGAAATATGTTCGTAACTACCCATAATAACGGCGCCAACAGAGTCACGCTCCAAATTAAGCGCTAAACCATAGGTATTGCCTGGGAATTCGATCATTTCTCCCTGCATGACATCACTTAAGCCATGAATTCTGGCAACACCGTCAGCAAGACTAACGACGGTACCTTCGGTACGTGCTTCGGTATCCAGATCTAGTTCTTTAATTTTCTTTTTTATTAGATCGCTAATTTCAGTTGCACTGATAGACATACATCCTTCCTTATTTAATAGCTATTGGGCAATTATATTATTTAATTCTTTTAAACGCAAACTAGCAATTTGTTTTACTTGTTTAACAGCTTCATCAAATTCTATTTTTGGGTCAGAAGAAATTCTTTTTCTAAAACTATTTAGGATTTCAGTTTTAGTTTTTCCCTTTACAGCTAAAATAAAAGGAAAA
>JAAZZI010000099.1 GCA_014239225.1 Gammaproteobacteria bacterium | reverse complement strand
TATTTGCATCAATATTAGTAAACCAATCTGATTTAATAAATTTAATATTTTTAATTTTATATGATTCAGCATTTCTCCTGGAAATTTTAAGGACATTATTATTTATATCAGTTGCTCTGATATTTATTTCAGGCTTCTCGGACGCTATAGCAATTGCTATAGCACCCGAACCAGTCCCAAGTTCGAGAACTTCTTTTAAAGAATGAAGCGATATTAATTCCAGTGATTTTTCAACTAATAATTCAGTTTCTGGTCTTGGTATTAGTATATTTTCATTGACAAGTAGTGTGTGTCTCCAAAATTCTTTTTGTTTTGTTAAATAGGCAACCGGATAGCCTTCAGACCGCTTCTCTACTAGTTTTTTAAAAGCTTTTTGATCAGTATCGGATAATTTTTGTTCTGGATATGTATAAAGTTTTATACGATTACATTTTAGTACAGAACACAGCAATACTTCTGAATCTATTCTTTTACTATTTGAAGAATTAAGTTTGCGAGTTGCATATATAATTGCATCATTAATTTGCATATCACTTTTATTCACTTAATGACGCTAAAAGGTCGGCTTGATATTCATTAATTAATGGTTCAATAACCATATCAATGCTACCTTCCATAAAATCGTCTAGTTGATAAAGGGTCAAATTTATTCGGTGATCAGTAACACGCCCTTGAGGAAAATTGTATGTACGGATTCGCTCCGATCTGTCACCACTGCCAATGAGGGAACGTCTGTTTTCAGCTTGTTCATTTTGTTGTTGTTCACGCTCAGTGTTTAATAATCTTGCTTGCAATAAAGACATTGCACGCGCTTTATTTTTATGTTGCGATCTTTCATTTTGACATTGAACAACTATTTTTGTTGGAATATGTGTAATTCTAACAGCACTGTCAGTTGTATTTACATGCTGTCCACCTGCTCCACTAGATCTGTAAGTATCAATTCTTAAATCAGCTGTATTTATCTGCACTTCATTTATCTCTTCAACTTCAGGCAACACTGCAACCGTACATGCAGAAGTATGAATACGTCCTTGAGATTCTGTTTCAGGCACACGTTGAACACGATGAGCCCCCGATTCAAATTTTAGTCTCGAATAAGCTCCGTTACCGATGACCCGCATGATTACTTCTTTATAACCCTCTAAATCACTTTCTGATACGCTTATATATTCTACTTCCCAATTTCTTGTTTCGGCATAACGTGAATACATACGCATGAGATCCCCAGAAAAAAGTGCTGCTTCTTCTCCGCCAGTTCCCGCACGTATTTCAAGAAATATATTATTATTATCACTAGGATCTTTTGGTAGTAATAATACTTGCAGCTCATTTTCAAGTTTTTTACTTTCATCTTCTGCTTTTTTAAGTTCTTCTTCAGCAAGCTCTCGAATTTCATTGTCGTCTTCTTTTAACATGTCATGAGAGTTTTCGATATTCTTAGTTATTTTGAGGTATTGATTAAAACAAATCATAATAGGTCTAATTTCTGCATATTCTTGTGATAGAATTCGAAATTTATTTTGATTACTAATAATTTCTGGGTCGGAAAGTAAACCTTCTAATTCTTCTTGGCGTTCAAGTAATTTTTCAAGTTTTAAATGTAATGATTCTTTCATTTATATAATAAATAAGGAATAGGTAAGAATTATGTTCTATGTTAGTTATTTATTTTTTCGGTTTATTTTCTTCTAAACCATAAAGTTTTTCTGCAGCTTTTAATAAGATATTTCTATTTTTAGCGCTCGCATTTTTCAATTGAAAACTAGGTTCGTGGATTAATTTATTAGTTAGTGCGTGAACTGTTTCATGTAATATTACTTCAGGAATATCTCCTTTTTTAATTCTTAATAATCCTTTTTGCAAGACTTCATCTTGAATTCTCTCAGCTTGTCCGCGCAAGGCCCTTATTGTAGAAACAGCTTCAAGCGAATTAACCCAGTCCATAAATTCATGTGCTTGAATATCAATTATTTGCTCGGCCTGTTTGGCAGCATATTGACGATTTTTTAGGTTCACCTGTACTATATCTTTCAAATCATCAACACTGTATAAATAAACATCGTCTAGTTCTCCAACACCAATTTCAATATCTCGAGGGACAGCAATATCAACCATGAACATCGGTTTATGCTTTCTAACTTGAATTGCATTTTCAACAGTTCCTTTACCTATAATTGGCAACGAACTAGCAGTACAGGAAATAACAATATCTGTTTCAGCAAGATGTTTAGCGAGATCACCTATATGTATAGTATAAATAGAATATTCTTTTGCTAATTGTTGTGAACGTTCCAACGACCTATTAGCAATAATCATTCGCTTTAAACCATTTTCATGTAGGTGTTTTATCACGAGCTCAATAGTTTCTCCCGCGCCAATTAATAATGCAGTTTTGTTATTTAATTCACCAAAGATTTGTTGAGCCAATCTAACTGCTGCATAAGCAACTGATACAGGATGATTGCCTATCGCTGTATTACTTCGTATTTCTTTTGCCACATGAAATGAATGTTGAAATAGTCGATTTAACTGATTACCTATGCACCCAGCGTTGATTGCTTCTTGATATGCATTTTTTAGTTGGCCTAGGACCTGTGTTTCACCTAGGATCATTGAATCAAGCCCACTTGCAACACGTAATACATGGCGCACTGCATTTTCATCTGGGTGTTCATATAAAAAAGGTTTTAATAATCCTTTTTTCATTCCATGGTAGTTATGTAGCCAGTCAATTGGGTTATGATTTTTGTTTTGATCAATGTTGCAATAAATTTCGGTACGATTACAGGTCGATAGAATTGCAGCTTCATAAACACCATTTTGGTGTTTTAATTCATTTAAGGCATCAGGCATGATTTCATTGCCAAAACACACCTTTTCCCGAATATCAATAGGCGCAGTTGAGTGATTAATTCCGTAAGCAATAAGTGTCATATTTTTGGGGCAATGTGGTCGTTAATGAAAATTTTGTGCCATGATTTGGGTTAATACAAGAGATATTAGATGAATTCTTGATATTGATCGATTTTTAACAAATATAATTGATATTTATTCAGTGAACAAATCCAAAATTATATAATCCTAGTACTATATTCGTAATTAGTCTTGCAAAATTATAGGGCAGTCAAACTTGGTATTATTTTTGAGTACAATCTGAGAAAATAAGCAATCAAATACTATTATAAACGATGACAATGAATATATTCGTAACATGTAGAATCTCTCTTATAGCAACAGTATTCGCGCTAATATCGTTGATTAGTGGCTGCGCAACAACTTCAAATTCGAAAACTTTAACTAATAAAGAGGTAACTATCCAATCTGAGCAATCTATTTCTGAAACGAACAAAGAAAAAAACAAAAAATAAGAATAAAAAGAATAATCAATTATTACCTGATAAAAATACTAGTAAAGATAGTGAAACTAGTAAAGATAGTGAAACTAGTAAAGATAGTGAAACTAGTAAAGATAGT
>JAAZZI010000098.1 GCA_014239225.1 Gammaproteobacteria bacterium | reverse complement strand
ATTGATACCAACCGCGTAACACCAAGTAAAGAATTAGGAACTATAGCGGTTACAACTGCTGATTGGTTGAGGTTACTACCGTAGACAAATGTAGAAAATATATATAAAAGAATAAAAGAAAAATAATTA
Source organism: Gammaproteobacteria bacterium (assembly GCA_014239225.1). GTDB lineage: Bacteria > Pseudomonadota > Gammaproteobacteria > Eutrophobiales > Eutrophobiaceae > UBA11869. The sequence goes on along the minus strand of JAAZZI010000098.1, from coordinate 3,442 downwards.
CGAGTATTATTTTTCATGAAAAACTATTAAGAGCATTTTTCCTTTAAAGCTAATTGAATAGACTGGGGTACAAATAAACTAACATCCCCGCCCAAAACTGCTATTTCACGCACAAGACTCGATGATATATAATTAAAATCTTCTGTAGGCGTTAAGAATACTGTCTCAATATCTGTATATAATTTTTTATTCATTCCAGCCATTTTAAATTCATAGTCAAAATCTAAAATTGTACGCACTCCACGAATAAGGATTCTCGCTGATTTTTCCCGAGCTAGATCGGTGACTAATCCATCAAAAGAAATTGATTTAATATTACCAATATTAGAAAACAGGTTATTTACAAAAAATAATCTTTCATCCTTTGTAAACAATGTTTTTTCTGCTTTTCTTTCTGCAACAGCAATAATAACTTCATCAAATAATTTAGCCGCACGCTGAGCAATGTCTATATGTCCATTTGTTATTGGATCAAAAGTACCCGGATAAATTGCTGTCACCATATTAGCTCTCTCGATTCAATTCGACCAATATTGATTGTGCTTGGCCTATTTGAGTCATTTTTTTTATTTTAAACATTGGAGGTATATTTATATCTTTTTCTGACTCTATGTAAACTATTCCATTATCAGCCAACAATGACTGTTCAATAATCATTTGGCAACATTTTTCTGTATATCCATGACCAAAGGGAGGATCAAGAAAAATAATATCGAAAACTTTAGGACAATTTCTAACCCAACTTATAGCGTCGTCACGCACAATTTGATGCGCTTTACTCCTAAAAATCTCAGCTGTTTGTTTTAAGGTTTCTACGATCTTCAGATTAGATTCAACCATTATAACTTCAGATGCGCCACGAGATAATGCTTCAAAAGCAAGTGCGCCTGTGCCAGAAAACAAATCAAGGCAACGAGCGCCAACAATTTTTCCTTGTAGCCAATTAAATAATGTCTCTCGAGTTCGATCCTGAGAAGGCCTTAAGCCGGGCACATCAATTACATTTAATTTTCTGCCGCGCCACTTACCGCCAATGATACGAATCTTTGTAGGACTATCCAAGTCTCACTAATCTTCGCTTTTTTTATTTGAAAGTGCGCCGACTTTTACCAAAACAAGCTTATCTGGAGAAAGTCGCCGTTTAAAGGCATCTTTGATGTTCTCAATAGTAACTGCCTCAACATTGTTATTAAATGTTTCAAGATAATCGAGTGGTAATTTGTAATAACCAATCACAACTACATAATCTAAAATCTTGCTATTACTGTCGATGCGTAATGGATACCCGCCAGTAATATTTTTCTTTGCAGCAATTAATTCTTCTTCTGTTGGTCCTTGTTCAATATAATTTTTAATATTTTCTAGTAAAACAGAAATTGCCTCATCGGCTTGGTCTGTTTTTGTTTGTAAGCCTGCAGTGAAAGGTCCTTTAAAAAGCATCGGCGAAAAATAACTATACGCACTATATGATAAACCTCGTTTTTCTCTAACTTCTTCAAATAATCTTGACACCATACCTCCTCCGCCAAGAATATGATTACCAACATATAATGAAAAATAATCGGAGTCGCCGCGCTTCATTCCTGGTTGGCCAACGAGTATATGTGTTTGAGCCGACGGATATTCGATAAAAATACTTTGTGGTTCCTCTAAGTTCTCAACAGCTCTTATTGAGCTTGCTTTTTCACCATCTTGAAATCCAGCTGAGATATCCTCTGAAATTTGTTTCGCTAACTCATGACTAACCGCACCAACGATCGCAATCATAGAGTTTTTTGCGGTGTAGTGTTTCTTATAAAACGAAATAATATCTTTTCTATTAATTGCTTTTACGCTTGTCTCAGTACCTTCGCTTGGTTTCGCGTAAGGGTGAGATTGATATGTCGCCTTCATAAACGCATCTTTTGCTATCGCGGCTGGTGACTGTTGTTTTGCTTTTATTCCGATTAGCATTTGTGATTGTCTTCGCTCTAAAGCATCTGTAGGAAAATCTGGAGCAGATAAAACTTTCTTAAGATTGGCAATTGCACTTTTTAGCAGTTCACTTTCAGTAAGTGAGCGTAGTTGCAAAGAAGCTGAATCATAACCAATATCTGCCGCGTAAATTGCGCCTAGTGATTCAAAATCATTGCTTATCTTGTCGGCATCATCGCCATTTGCGCCATCTGCTAACAAACTATTTGTTAGCATCGCAATTCCCAATGCATCCTCATCACGGCTACTGCCTGCATCAAAAACAATTTGTATATCTACCATGGGCAGTTCAGGGGCATGCACATAGTAAACCTCGGCGCCTGTGCTCGTAATCCAATATTCTATATTTGGCGACGCTAGCACAGTGTTTGCATAAAAAATAATAAAAAAGAAAATAATGCTAATGCGCACGAGTGTTTCCCTTAATTGCCGATCTTGTTTTACTAGATTTATCTTTAGTTGAGAGTGGATGCAAATCGGCAACTGTCAATCTATCATCAATCAAATACTTTTTTGCAACTGCTAAAACTTGCTCATTCGTCACCGCTTTAATTCTATCGACATATACGTCAGCTAAATCCCAAGATAAACCGACTGTTTCTAATATGCCAATTATCATTGCTTGATAAAACACCGAATCTTTTTCGTAAATATCTGCTGATATTACTTGTGCTTTAACGCGCTGCAATTCTTCATCGCTGACTAAATGTGTTTGTAAATCTAATATCTCATTTCTAAACGCCACTTCAAGTTCTTGTATTGACTTACCTTCTGCGGGTGTTCCCGACAAAGTAAACAAATTATCTAAGCGTGAGGCTATTTGATAGCTTGCGCTTGCACCAGCTGCGACTTCGTTTCCTCTAACTAAGCGACTCGCAATTCTTGCGCTGTTACCGCCATCTAATATTCCGGCCAAGACCTCTAGAGCGTAAGGCTCCCAATCATATTCAGTTTGATTTTTATCTTTTGGTTTTATCACAGGAGTTTTATATGCCATCATTATGCTCGGTAGTTCAGCAGGGCGTTTTACAGTAATGCGTTTTGTGCCTTGCTGAGGAACCTCTTTCTGTTCATTTATTTTGATTGGCTTTCCAGCTGGCAATGGAGAAAAATATTTATAGGCTAATGCGTAAACATGATATGGATCCACATCGCCAACAACAACAACAGTTGCATTGTTTGGTGCATACCATTTCTCATACCAAGAACTCAAATCATCAATTGTCATGCTACTTAAATCCTGCATCCAACCAACTACAGGGAAACGGTATGGGCTAGTTTGAAAGGCCGTTGCTTTTGCCGTCTCATATAAAAAAGATTGTGGATTATCTTCGGTACGCAAACGTCGTTCCTCCTTTACCACTTCAATCTCTTTTATAAATTCCTCATTAGATAATGTTAAATAGCGCATTCTGTCAGCCTCTAATTCGAAGCTAATTGGCAATCGCGTTTTTTCGAGTGTTTGAAA
>JAAZZI010000097.1 GCA_014239225.1 Gammaproteobacteria bacterium | reverse complement strand
CAGACTTCAACTAAAGAAACTGATCGGCGGATTCAAATCAAACTTCATCGATGCTAAAGATAATGTAGAGATGATCATTGACCTTAACAAGTAAACAAAAAACATATACTAAAAAAAAGCTCCGAAAGGAGCTTTTTTATTATATAAAAGCACACTTTATTCTGTCATTGCGAGCGTAGCGAAGCAATCTCATCCAACAGTCCTGTCATTGCGAGCGTAGCGAAGCAATCTCCTTGAATAGACCGAGATTAACTCCAGAAACTAAGGAGATTACCACGTCGTTTCACTGCTCGTAATGACATTATTCTATCCTGTCATTGCAAGCGTAGCATACACAGCCCCCGGTCTCCATCATCCTTCCATCAAGTGGGTGGTCAGTTATATTAGCTTATACCTTGTTTATAATCCCGGAATATTATAATATACTGGGAATACAATAGAGATGAAAATGATAAACAGGCAAATATATCAAACATTACTCAATACCAAAGAGTCAAAAAAGGTCGTTGTGGTCCTCGGTCCACGTCAGACAGGAAAAACCACCTTATTGAAAAAATTCGCTCACGAAATCGGAACTCATCTGTTGTTAAACTGCGATGATCCCAACATTCGAGCAAGTTTAGAATTAAAATCTGAAGAGCAATTACGCCAAATTATTGGAGAATATAAACGCATATTTATTGATGAAATACAAAGAGTGAAAAATAGTGGCTTACTTTTAAAATTACTCCATGACACGTTTCCTGATGTAAATGTCATGGTAAGCGGGTCGTCTGCCCTGGAAATATCATCTAATATAAATGAACCTTTAACAGGAAGAAAATTGGAATATATGTTGTTTCCAATTAGCTGGAATGAGTTGACACATAACATAGGGTTCCTTTCAGCTAAAGGACAATTAGAACAGAGACTCATTTATGGAATGTATCCGGATGTTATTAATCATCCTGGGAATGAAAAAGAGATTCTAACTCAATTGTCTTCCAGTTATTTATATAAAGATATTTTATCCTATAAAGGTTTACGAAAGCCTGAATTATTGGAAAAATTACTCCAAGCACTTGCGCTTCAAATGGGGAATGAAGTATCGTTCAGTGAATTAAGTCGTTTATTAGAAGCAGACAAAAAAACAATCATGACTTATTTAGATTTACTTGAAAAAGCATTTATTGTATATCGCCTGAGTCCTTTTGCCAGAAATATCAGGAATGAGATTAATACCAAACGAAAAGTATATTTTTATGATAATGGGATTCGGAATGCAATCCTTGCTGCATTCCAACCTTTGGCATTACGGCAAGATGTGGGCGCCTTATGGGAAAATTTTATTCTGGGTGAAAGACAAAAACAACTTGCTTACAATCAGGAATGGTCAAACCGTTATTATTGGCGAACAACTCAGCAACAGGAAATTGATTATATTGAAGAAAGAGACGGAGTTTTACACGTCTTTGAGTTTAAATGGAATCCGACAAAAAATACTCGATTTCCAAAAACATTCATGAGTGAATATACCGTTGGAAAAAATCAAATGATAAGCCCTGAAAATATGAATGAATTTTTGAAATAGAAGAGTATGTAATAAAACACAATTCTTAGCCACCTACCCATAACAAATTAAACTGTTTCCACAAAGGCTCTCCGGAGCCTTTTTTTATTTCACCTTTTGTCATACCGGACTTGATCCGGTATCCATTCATTTTTCCGTTCTCCAACAGTCCTGTCATTGCGAACGCAGTGAAGCAATCTCCTCCAGCGATCTTGTCATTGCGAGCATAGCGAAGCAATCTCGTTGAATGGATCGAGATTTATTCCAGGAACTTAGGAGATCACCGCGTCGCAGGCTCCTCGTGATGACATTATTCTTTCCTGTCATTGCGAACGCAGCGAAGCAATCTCCTCCAACGGTCGTGTCATTGCGAACGCAGTGAAGCAATCTCCTTGAACGATGGTGTCATTGCGAGCATAGCGAAGCAATCTCGTTAAAACAGTCCAGATTGCGTCATCACGTTGTTCCTCGTAATGACAGATTTTTTATTCAGTCTAACGATGTCATTCCAAAAACCAATCTCGCTGTCATACCGGACTTGATCCGGTATCCAGAAAGACCAAAACTAGCACCTCATGTACAAATTACGAGAGTCTCTCGCAACCAAACTTGTCATTCCAGAATTTTCAAAGAAAATATCCGGTATCCAGACTTAAAATAACAGTATGACCTATTATGTATATATATTAGCTAGCCAAAGAAATGGGACATTATATACTAGTGTTACGAATAATATTGAGCAGAGAGTATTTGACCATAAAAAAGGTACTGGAAGCCAATTCACACATAAATACCATGTTAACCAACTTATGTATTATGAAGAAACGGATGATATAGGCGCAGCTATCCATCGTGAAAAACAAGTCAAAAAGTGGAAGCGAAAATGGAAGATTGATTTGATTGAAGAAACAAATCCAGATTGGAATGATTTAGCTAAAGATTGGTTTGGCTCACTATAATGGTTATTGTCGAATAATCTGCAATGGTTAGGTGGGAGATTAGAAATCCATTATTAGCATAATAAGGTGGACTAAATGGATACCGGCTCGTTGGCCGGTATGACAAATCATTTTTAGAGCCTTTTTATAATATGAAAAAGACTAACATATCTTCTTTATTATAGCTAATATTAACAAACAATATTTACACATACTTGTATAAATAGTAAATAACTCGATAAGAAAAAAATGAATTTAGAATTAATAAAAAATTGGTTAGTAGAAACTAATATACCAAAAACGTCTATTGCAAAAAATTCTGGTGTAACCAGAAAAACTCTTTACAATATAATTGATGGTAAAAATATTAGAGAAAAATCATTAAGAAAAATTAAAAGAGTTTATGAAGAGTCAATTACCAAAAGTGATGATACGAACCTGGCAACTTTGATAGAAACACAACAGAGTCTTATTAAATATATGGATCATCGAATTGAGGTACTTGAAGAAAAAGTGATTTCATTGAAAAATACACCTGCTCAAACCAGTGGAATGAATGAAATGGGTGATCTGTTAGATAATATTATTAATCAATGGGATTGGGTATTCTATGGCACGGATAAGCCAATGAGCTGCAGCCGTGAAGGAGTATTGCAGAATGTGAATCCTGCATTATGCAAACATCTTGGATATAGTGAAGATGAAATGGTTGGAAAAAGTATTTTGGAATTTATTCATCCAGACGAACATGAAAAAACCATAATAGAAATGAAAAAACATAAACGTAACGTGGAGTTACGACTTTTAAAATCTAATGGCATATATTGTAGAATGCACATTAAGGCGGATTCTTTTGGCCCGGATGATAATCCATATTCAATTGGGTTATTAACTCCTATCGAAAATGTATAATTACGAAAATAAATGGGTATATGGAATTATTAATCGACTTACTAACTTTGAACTTATAAATGAGAAATAACTTTTATTCACAAAATCGTAGATTATTATTAGTCTTGCTGGATGGTTTTACCATTGTAGCCAGTTTTATTTGGGCTTTTTATCTCATGTTTGATTTTTCTTTCCCTGAGCAATACTTGCCTTTGCTTAAATCCTGGCTGCCTTTAATTGTGATGGTTCAGTTGACCATTTTTAATATTTCTG
>JAAZZI010000096.1 GCA_014239225.1 Gammaproteobacteria bacterium | reverse complement strand
TTTCGGTATAACGGATATGTTCAATCAAATCGCTTAAATTTTCTACAAGGACATCAATAAATTTTGGCGCTAGTCGAAGTTCAAGAAATAATTCCGCTAGATTTTCTTCAGCTATTTTCGTCTTGCTATGACTTTTCCCATTACGCTTAACAGATTTTGTATATGTGGCATGAAGTTTCTTAAGGTTTACAATATGTTCTTTAAAATCTTCGGGAGTAAGGACCACTTCCTCCTCCTCTTCTTCATCCTCATCTGATTCATTTATTTCGGTTGGGTTACGAACCACTATCCCTTCGTCAGGATATTCTTCAGTATCATTAAATCCAACGACTACATCAGTTAATTTTATTTCTTCTTGTAAAATAAGTTCATATGCTTCAAGCAATGTCAGTATGGTCCCAGGGTAGCTAGACAATGAAGCAAGAACTTGATGAATACCTTCTTCAATACGTTTCGCAATTTTAATTTCGCCTTCTCGTGTTAATAAGTCTACTGTCCCCATTTCTCGCATATACATTCTAACGGGGTCGGTAGTACGGCCAAATTCCTTTTCCATGTTTGCAAGGGCCGCCGCCGCCTCTGCAGCAGCATCTTCATCAGGAACATTCGCGGCATCGGTTATTTGATTGTCAGTACTAGGGGGGGACTCATAAACAGTGATACCCATGTCATTGATCATATTGACTATATCTTCAATTTGTTCTGGTTCAATTATCTCATTGGGTAGGTGGTCATTAACTTCCGCATAAGTAAGAAATCCTTGTTCTTTCCCTTTCGCAATGAGTGTTGTAAGTTGTGATTTTTCGTCGTTCTTTATGTTTTTTTCTGGCTCGTTCATAGGTGTGTTGGCTCAAGATTTGCTTGTGATCATTAAATGATTATTCGATTATAACCGATTGATAGATAACAGATATTTTATTCAGGCTTAACAGCCAATCCTAGCATATAGAATTAATTTTCGCTAGATGGTATTTGACGATATATTAGGAATCATGCGAAGATTTTTGCATTTTACGATATTTTAGTTTTTCTTCATCGGTTAGCTCAAGCGGGCTATTCTTTGTTTTAAATGCCTCAAATTCTTTTTGATGCGCCTCAATTAAACTATCGATAGCATCTATAAAAACTTCACTTGTAACACCAATTTCGTTAAATCCATCTTCGTCTGATGCAAGTCCACATAGGCGTTTTTCAAATTTTGTATCACGCCAGTTTTCAAGAATTCCAGCCAAGGTGATATTTGGATTTTTCTTTATTAATGCTATTAATTTACACAGAAAGTTAATTCCAGAAGACTGCAAAGCAGATAATGATTCGGTAGATTTGATATCAAGAGCGAGGCTTGGTTGGTGTAATAAGCAACGAATTAACCAGCGTATTTTTTCAATACCTTTATTTTGGGTATTATCTTTATTATTTTCTTTTATTTCTTTTAAATTAGTTTTATTACTGATAGATAGTTGATTATGTATATCTTCAATTTCATATCGGGTGATTTTACTTAATTCTTTTATCACAATGTCTTTATATGGGTCAGGCGGCAATTTAGCTAAAAAAGGTAATGTCTTATTAATCATTTCTGATCTTCCTTCAAGGATCTCAAGATTAATTTTATTGCCAATTGAGTTAAATAAAAATTCTGATAACGGCGTAAGTATTCCAGGGTTAAGAAAAGCATCTTTTCCATTTTTACGAACAAAAGTATCTGGGTCTTCATTATCAGGTAGAAAAATAAAATATACTTGTCTACCATTTTTTAATAGAGGTAGTGAGTTTTCAAGTGCTCGCCAAGCTGCTTTCCCCCCTGCCATATCACCATCAAAGCAAAATATAATTTTATTTGTAATGCGAAACATTTTTTCCATATGCTCAACTGTTGCGGCTGTTCCTAAACTAGCAGCCACATTTTTAATGCCAAATTGCGCTAAAGCAATAACATCCATATAACCTTCTACTATGTATAATTCATGTAAATCCTTTAGTGCTTTTCTGGCTTGGAATAATCCATACAACTCTCTACCTTTCTGAAAGATTATTGTTTCAGGCGAATTAAGATACTTTGGTTTTTCATCGCTAAGCACTCTGCCACCAAAACCAATAACTCGACCACGTTGATCACGAATTGGAAATATCAAACGATCTCTAAAGCGGTCGTAATATCCACCACGATCATTTTGAATAATAACTCCAATATCAATCAATTCTTTGATTGATTGATTAGATTTCCCTAAAAGAGAAACTAAATTGTCCCAACCTGGCGGCGCAAAGCCTAATTCATATTCAACAACAATTTCTCTATTAATATTTCGTTCTTTCAAATAATTAATAACATTAGTTTTGTTTTTATTATTTTTTAATTGTTCTAAATAGAATTTAGTAACTGATTCCGTTAGGGCATATAATTTATTTGATTGATTAGTTGTATTTGCGCCAGTGTTCGTCTCACGCGGTATTTCCATACCACCACGAGATGCAAGATCTTCGATTGCTTCTACGAAACCCATACGCAGGTGTTCCATCAAGAAGGTAATTGCTGTTCCACTTGCGGTACAACCAAAACAATAATAAAACTGCTTATCTTGATTTACGTTGAATGATGGCGTCTTTTCGTCATGAAAAGGACAGCATGCTTTGTGGTTTTTACCGGCTTTTTTTAGAGGTACATAAGCATCAATCACTTCGACAATATCAATGCGAGTAAGTAGCTCATTAATGAAATCTTGTGGAATTTTTCCAGCCATAATTTAAAACAGTATAAACAGCGCTCGACAAATCTGCGACTGCAAAAGAAAAAATTGAATAACTTTATATTTTAACTGCTCAGTTTAGCCTTGATTAGTCTACTTACTTCCCCCATATCAGCACGGCCTAGAAGTTCGCCTTTTAATAGGGCCATAACTTTTCCCATATCTTTCAGTGAATTGGCACTTGTTTCGGAGATTCCATTTTCAATTAGTAAGTTTATATCTTCAGTAGATAATTTTGTAGGTAGATAAGATTCAATAATGTCTAATTCTTGCTGTTCTTTTTTAATTAAATCGTCTCGATTTGCTTGACCAAATTGTTCTATAGAGTCACGGTGTTGTTTAGCCATTTTATCAAGTATGGCAATACTTTGTTCATTGTTTAATTCAATGCGCTCATCAACTTCTTTTTGTTTAAATGCGGCTAGTATGAACCTTAAAGCAGCCAGCCGTTCTTTATCCCTGCTGCGCATGGCTACTTTTACATCGTCACTTATTTGAGTTTTAATGTCAGCCACTGCTGAATGATTGGTATTTTAATATTCGGTTAATATGGGCGGATACGGTGAAGAATATTTCTTGAGGCTTGTTTTTGCGAACGTTTTACAGCTGCCGCAGCTTTACGTTTTCTTACTTGTGTAGGTTTCTCGTAAAATTCACGTCGATGAACATCAGCGAGAGTCCCTGCTTTTTCACAAGCGCGCTTAAATCGACGCATTGCGATATCAAATGGTTCGTTGTCTCTTACCTTGACTGAAGGCATAGTATTTATTTTCCTATATTTACTTTATGAGAAAAGGCGGACATTTTAGTGAGAATATGTGAAATTGCAATCCAAAAATTACTATTTTTCAAGGAAATTTGCCCTGTGTGGCCTGTGGCCAGGCGGGCTGTGATAACCAGCATGGTAAAAGCGAGTGC
>JAAZZI010000095.1:231-3701 GCA_014239225.1 Gammaproteobacteria bacterium | reverse complement strand
AGACAGCTCCCCAGGCGGTCAACTTAACGCGTTAGCTTCGACACTAAGTTCCTTGATGAACCCAACGTCTAGTTGACATCGTTTAGGGCGTGGACTACCAGGGTATCTAATCCTGTTTGCTCCCCACGCTTTCGAGCCTTAGCGTCAGTTTTGGTCCAGTAAGCCGCCTTCGCCACTGATGTTCCTCCGGATATCTACGCATTTCACCGCTACACCCGGAATTCCACTTACCTCTATCAAACTCTAGCTATACAGTTTCGAATGCAATTCCCAGGTTGAGCCCGGGGCTTTCACATCCGACTTATATAGCCGCCTACACTCGCTTTACGCCCAGTAATTCCGATTAACGCTTGCACCCTCAGTATTACCGCGGCTGCTGGCACTGAGTTAGCCGGTGCTTATTCTTTAGGTACCGTCAATGCCGGAGGTATTAGCTCCGGGTTTTTCTTTCCTAATAAAAGTGCTTTACAACCCGCAGGCCTTCTTCACACACGCGGCATTGCTGCATCAGGCTTGCGCCCATTGTGCAATATTCCCCACTGCTGCCTCCCGTAGGAGTCTGGACCGTGTCTCAGTTCCAGTGTGGCTGATCGTCCTCTCAGACCAGCTACAGATCGTCGCCTTGGTAGGCTTTTACCCCACCAACAAGCTAATCTGACTTAGGCTCATCCAATAGTGCAAGGTCCGAAAATCCCCTGCTTTCCCCCGTAGGGCGTATGCGGTATTAGCAACCGTTTCCGACTGTTGTCCCCCGCTACTGGGCAGATTCCTAAGCATTACTCACCCGTCCGCCACTCGTCAGCGCAGAGCAAGCTCCGCCTGTTACCGTTCGACTTGCATGTGTTAGGCATGCCGCCAGCGTTCAATCTGAGCCAGGATCAAACTCTTCAGTTCAATCATGTTAGCTGCTTATGGCAGCAAATCTTTGGCTCGATAGTCACTGTATTAATTGACGTGTTTAGACGTTACATTAATAAAGCTTCCACCGAAAATTTATGGTGATACAAGCCATCAACGTAAGCGCCCACACAAATTACTTGATCAGAAATTGTTAAAGAACGAGAGGTTAGATACCCCTAACCGGGAGGCGGCATTATACAGGTTGGTTAATCATGGTCAACACATCTTTATTGCATTTTTTGACGCACATAACATTTTGATCTACATGAATATTTTAAAAATATTACGCCGCAATTTTTTACTATTTTTTAGTTAAGAATGATGCTGAAAAATTACTAATTATGCTTGCGGCGGTGTCGATAAATAGTTGAACGACCTATACCTAAAATTCTTGCCGTTAATGTTCTATGCAATTAATTTCACTCTCGCAAATTTTCGTTTGCCAACCTGAATAACTGCAGAAAATCCTTCTCGTAGTATTTGTTTCCCATCATCAACTCGTTCACCATCAATCTTTACTGCAGCTTGTTTAATCATTCGATGTGCATCGGATGTACTGCTGACTAACTTTATTTCCTTTAAAAGATTCGCAAAAACTACTCCTTTTTCGCTCACCTTAATTTCTATTTCATCAATAACATCTGGAATTGCGTTATTACTAAAACGTTTTACAAAATCATTTTTTGCATCTTGTGCTGATTTAGAACTATGAAAGCGAGTAATAATTTCTTCAGCCAAGTCAAATTTTATGTCTCTAGGATTTGTTCCTGTCTCAACTTGTTTTTTATATTGTTCGATTTCACCGAGATCCTTAAAACTTAATAATTCAAAATAACGCCACATTAAAGTGTCAGATATTGACATAATCTTTCCAAACATTTCTTTTGCCGGCTCATCAATCCCAATATAGTTCCCTAATGATTTAGACATCTTCTGACTACCATCTAAACCTTCAAGTATCGGCATTGTAATAACGACTTGTGGTGACTCTCCGTGCACTTCCTGCAATTGACGTCCTACAAGTAGATTAAATTTTTGGTCTGTGCCCCCAAGCTCAACATCAGCATCCAGTTCAATTGAATCATAGCCTTGTATTAAAGGATAAAGAAATTCATGTATTGAAATGGGCTGGTTTGATTTATATCTTTTATCAAAATCATCCCGTTCAAGCATTCGCGCAACGGTGTGATGTGAAGCCAATCGAATTAAATCTGCTGCATTCATTTTATTCATCCATGATGAATTAAATACTACTTTAGTTAAATCTGGGTCGAGTATTTTAAAAATCTGTTCCTGATATGTTTTCGCGTTTTCCTTTACTTCTCCGGTACTAAGTGGAGGTCGTGTTGCGCTCTTCCCGGAGGGGTCACCAATCATTCCTGTAAAATCACCAATCAAGAAAATAATTTGATGTCCAAGCGTCTGGAATTGGCGTAACTTATTGATCAATACGGTATGGCCAAGATGTAAATCTGGTGCGGTTGGATCAAATCCAGCTTTTATATTAAGCCTCTTGCCTGAGTCGAGCTTCTTTTTTAACTCTTCTTCGATTAAGACTTCTTCTGCCCCTCTGGAGATTAGCTCGATAGCTTTTTTCGTGGATATCATGTTTTTCCAGCTGATTAAATTAGATAGAAGATAGCTTATCACAGTAAAAAAACGATACGCAGTGTGCAATTCATTTGTTGACGATAATGTCTTCAAAGGCTATTGTAGCCCGTTTTATATAGGATAAACCGTGACTTACAGAATATACCTAAAGAATAACTGTAGACCTGAAGTCCGATCGGGTAGGTATCACCCCATCCACTCGTTCTTTTTTTTGGCGGTATGCTGTGCCTCCTTATTAGTATCAGGCTATTATTTTTTCTTTACCCCGAATATATCCAAGACAGAATTGCCTTCAACAGTTATGTCAGTTACGCCGATTGCGGATAGAGAGTTAGACTCTTTCGCAAGAGAACCAGATCGTGTCAAATTAGTTTTAAGAAGTACTGAAAATTTAACCACTACGAATAATTCTAAATTAAATGATAAAAAATTGGGGAAAAGCCCAAAAATCAATACTAAAATCTCTTGGCAATCCGTAGTCGTAAAACCAGGCGATAGTCTTGCATTAATTTTTTCGAGGCTTGGTTTGAGTTCTAATTCACTTTTTCAAATAATGTCACTCGGTAAAGAAACCTCAATATTAAAAACGCTGGTTCCCGGGAATAAATTAAAATTTCATATCGTAAATAATGAGTTATTAGCACTAAAGTATGAAATAGGCTTGACGAAAATCTTAAAAGTTTCAAAAAAAGGTAATGAATTTATTGCTGAGAAAATAAATATAAAATTAGATAGTATTGTTAAAAATGCAAATGGAACTATAAATGATTCGCTGTTCCTGTCGGGCCAAAAAGCTGGTCTTTCTGATAATTTAATCATGCGACTTGTTGCTATTTTTGGCTGGGATATCGATTTTGCATTGGATATACGCAAGGGTGATTCATTTACTATTCTTTACGAAGAACAATATAAAAACGGAGTAAAAGTAGCTGAAGGACCAATTATTGCCGCCGAGTTTA
>JAAZZI010000095.1:0-221 GCA_014239225.1 Gammaproteobacteria bacterium | reverse complement strand
TTTATTAACCAAGGAAAAGCTATAAGAGCTATCCGCTACTCGGAAAATAACGAACGTAATGATTATTACGCTGCAAACGGTGATGCAATGAGAAAAGCATTTCTTAGAACACCTGTTGATTTTTTCTCACGAATTAGCTCCAGATTTAGTCTCGGAAGAAAACATCCGGTACTAAATAAAATCAGAGCTCACAAAGGTGTAGATTACGCTGCCGCAACGTG
>JAAZZI010000094.1:272-3778 GCA_014239225.1 Gammaproteobacteria bacterium | reverse complement strand
TTAACTCTTAGTGGAACGAGAATGGAACAAGGATTCGTTATCTTACTTTGTTGAACCATAACTTAAAATCAATCCAACACAGTTTGAACATTTCACCGAATATTACTATCTGTCTAGATTCTTTTTAAATCGTCTGACATTATTAATTCATGTATGCAGAATAGTCAATGTTCATATCTTTGTGGATGTCATGGCGAATGATGAGCTTATCAGCAGCACAAACTTCAATTACGCCATGAAACAGATATGATCTTCTTGAGGAATACCTAACTATTGTATTGATGTAATACTTCTCATTTTATATTTATGAAGTACACCTTAATAAAGCAAGGGGTTGGGGGGTCACAAAACGGGCATCAAGCTTTATTTATATCATCCCATCAACCTACACGGGGGAGATTTTCGGTTTTTAAACTATTTAACCAAGTTAAAAAACTATGGCAAAGACAGACTTAACCAATCAAAGACAGGTTTTTGTTGAGGAGTATGTACGCTCTGGAGACCACTTGGAAGCAGCAAAGAAGGCTGGATACAAAGACACGCATACACCTCGAAATCAGGCTTGTGAACTCCGCAGAGAATCCCATCAACCTACACGGGGGAGATTTTAGGTTTACCCAAATATTCTGTTGGCTCATTGCATTATGTAATTTCTCTCATATTCACTAGCATAGTTTTGATCCCAGTCAATGAATTCTTTCGCCATTCGTTTATTGTATAGAAATGGCGTAATCAATACCAAATATAACATTGATAAATATCCATATGGCAATAAAGGGGCATCTTCATGGCATGGATTTAGTTCCCAGAATTTCAAATTTGCAGCTCTGTGATGATCAGAATGTCTTGTCACATTGCATAGGTAAATACTACTTAGTAAATGATTAGAGTTCCACGAGTGCCTCATATTCACTTGCTTTCCTCTTTCTCTTACAAGACCACAATGTTCAATATAATTTATAGCTTCCAAAAATAATTTTGCCAAGAAAGCACATAAAAGAAAACTCAACATTCCAGTTAACCCACCAAAAATAAACGCTGCTATCGTTATACTTAGGCTTCTAAAATATCCAACAATCATTCTATTTTGAACGCTAAAAACGTTAAGTTTACTTCGTTTTAATCGTTCTGTTTCAATCTTCCAGCCACTTATTTGCTCTTTTAAAGTCGCTCTGAAAATAAATAAATAGATATTTTCTCCTCTTTTTGCAGAAGCTGGGTCTTCATCTAAGCATACATCTTTGTGATGTCCGTGAACATGCTCGATAGCAAAATTACAATCCCACGAAAACGCCAGTAGCCAATTTCCAATGAACATGTCAAATTTATTCTTCTTTCTATGGACTAACTCATGGCCTGGCACTGTGCCAAGTATACCAACAAATAATGTGGTTTGGAATATCAAAGCGATTTTATCAATTATAGTAAAAGATTCTTTTATTTGGATAAGTTCAATATTGAACTGTGAGTTTAATCCATCGATATACCAAATAGGGGGATTGCTAATAAAAATCGATATTACCAAGAATATTAAACAGAATAATATTGGTAGATTTATATAAATTTAAAAATTCAATATACCGGGATATGAAAATTGCTGTATTTCCTTATCCCTAGGCAAAACATAATCTCCGATGATAAGAAATAATGACCAACTTATACAGAAATAAGAAGGGTAATTTTGGCCCATTAAAAAAAACAAAATGGCCAAAATGCCTGTTATGGCCGGAATATAATGTTTAAGATATTTCAACACTCTTTAATCCTCCAATTTTTCAACCACACGTTTACTAATGATCTGCATCCAGCAATGCAGTTGTCCATTCATTTTGTTTATTTTTGTCCATTAGATAACGACTTTATTTTTCCAATAATTCAGATGATAACACAGACAATAATTGTAATACAATCATAAAGATAACCCCACACTACTAATGCAATTGTAAAATCCATCTCTTCAATAACAACTTTTTTTGTTAAAGTAATTTTCGACCAAGTAAGTATTCCATCGATAGTATTAACATCTCGTAATGTCTAAATCTAAGCTAATAGACTTTGTGTCTTCTATAAAGGTTATTTATACACATCTATATGTCCCATCAAGTTAGCATCTGGATTGTTACAAAATGTTACCAACCGATACGCTTTAGAGATGATCTTTCTCTTATTTTCAAGTTAGAATCATAGAAAATTATTATTTTTAGATATTTAAAATATAAATACTTTTTAAAAAAATCAAAAATCATGAATAAAATTTTTTTAATAATATTAACTTTTTCTTTTTTTCTAGTTTCATGTTCCCAGTTTGGAGAAAATCCTAGTGGAGATCATCTCGAAAAAATAAAAATTTCACCTAATTATGATATTGAAAAAGAAATATTCAAAAATCGAAGAGAGAATATTATTATTCAGATGAACGAAAAAGTATCATTTTGGAATATGACCAAAGCTTTTTTGTTTAATTCAGCAGAAACTGTTCCAGAAAATAGGTTACCAGAAGTTAAGCCACCCAATATAGAAGAATTCATGCAGTCCACTGAAGGCATCAAATTCATTTGGTTTGGACATTCTACTTTGTTAGTAAATATAAAAAATATTATAGTTCTGATAGATCCTGTTTTTTCTAATGCAGCCTCTCCTGTGAGCTTTATTGTAGAGCGTTTCCAACCACCGGTTCTTGAACTCAAGGACCTTCCTAGAATAGATTACATCTTAATTTCCCATGATCATTATGACCACTTGGATATGGAGACTGTGACTTACTTCAAGGAAAAAGATGTAAAATTTATTGCTCCTTTAGGAGTAACTTCTCATTTGAAAAGCTGGGGGATACATGAATCAAAACTATTTGAAAAAGATTGGTGGGGCAAATTAGAATTTGAGGGCATAAATTTTATTTGTACTCCGGCACAACATTTTTCTGGCAGATTAGGAACCATTAAGGCTGATAAAACTCTTTGGGCTTCATGGGTAGTTAAAACTGAATCTAACAGTTTTTACTTCAATGGTGATTCCGGTTACGACATTCATTACAAAAAAATTGGAGACAAATATGGGCCATTTGATTTAGCTTTTATTGATAGTGGTCAATACAATGAAAGATGGCGTGAAGTTCATAATATGCCTGAAGAAGCAGCGCAGGCTGTTCAGGACCTAAAGGCAAAAGCTATGGTTCCAATTCATTGGGGAATGTTCAGTCTAGCTTTACATGATTGGTTTGAGCCAGTAGAAGAAAGTGAAAAATATGCAAAAAAATATGGAATAAAACTAATAACTCCAAAACTTGGTCAATTAGTATCAACGGAAAGTCAAAATGTATTTGAAAAATGGTGGAAGGTTTTAATTGATAAATAGACAAGTTAATTGGTTAAATAAATATATTAACCTACAAAAAAACCCATCATCTCTCGTGAGTTATACCCATTTATTCTTCACAGTCAGACACCCTCGCCAACATTCCCTATACAGAAATCATTAGTTATGATTCAGGTGTCCATATAGGTGTC
>JAAZZI010000094.1:0-262 GCA_014239225.1 Gammaproteobacteria bacterium | reverse complement strand
TATGTAAATTTTCTGGTGGGTAATGTCAGTAAAGAGTTGGGAGGAGTTCTTTATGGAATGGTTCGTAACTAAATTTTTGTTTTGGATATCTAAAATGATATTGTAGTATAAAGAAACATCTTAAAATTTTATAGCACCAAATAATTACTACTATTCCATGATACGCGCTGTAGATATATAACACAACAAAACGTAATTAACAAAATTAAGGCATAATAAATGATTGATCCAGCATTGTTAAGTGGAATAACAAAATTAACAA
>JAAZZI010000093.1 GCA_014239225.1 Gammaproteobacteria bacterium | reverse complement strand
TTAGGCGGGATTATGCAATGATCGCTTTTAATGTCGACAAAACTATTAGGATCGAAGTTTTTTGGATCAACGGGTGAGCAAAATGTATATTTATCAACAATTGAACACTTACCTGAAGTACCAAAAGAAAATAATGTAAAACCACCCAGTATGATTATTATTGGTGAAGTTGTATCTCTTCACGAGAAACTGGCTTGGTATCAACCTAATAACAAATCAATCTAGCTTCAAATAATTCATTGAAAGTTCTCTTAAAGTACTCTATTATATTAAAGAGAACATAGGGAGAATTTTTAATGCTAACCGGTCTTGAAGAAAAGATTCTACAATGTATTACACGCTATATAACTCAAAATGGGCGTAGCCCGACATTAGATGAGATAGGGCAATTACTCGAAATTAAATCTAAAGGCACGATCCATCGTTACGTTAAATCATTAATTGATAAAGGGCATTTGCAGCGTAGTGGTAGAAATTGGCGTGGCATACGTTTGACGGGAGAGCAAAATCGAAGACTAACTATTTTGCCGTTTGCTGGCCGTATCGCTGCAGGAAAACCTATAGAAGCAATTTCAGAACAATGCGAAATAAATTTTTCTGAAATGTTATTAGGGCCGGGTCGATATGTTCTTGAGGTACAAGGAGATTCTATGATTGATGCGGGCATATTAGACGGCGATTTAGTTATTATCAGGGAGACACAATCAGCTGATAATGGCGATATAGTCGTTGCATTAATTGATAATAGCGAAGCGACTCTGAAGCGGTTAAGAAAGAAGGGCAATCAAATTGAATTAATTCCTGATAATCAATCAATGAGCCCAATGAAATATTCTACCGATCGTATTAATATACAAGGTGTAGTAGTAGGGCAGGCGAGAATGTATTAATAAATTTTAAACTTTATTCTACAGCATCATTTATCATTTTCTTTGTCAATCATGGCAATAATTATCCAATCTGGTTTTGGTTTCATCTCACCATTTGCAACAAAAACATGTAAACGTTGTTTATTATCGATCGCAAACATTGGGATAATACTCCCTTCATATTTCTTCAGATACTGTTCAAACGTAAATTCATCACTTAGTTGTGTACTTTTTATTTCGGCCTGATTTCTCAAACGATACGCAAGGTTTCCGTAGTCAGCACCTTCACTAAAAAGCTCATAACCCCTATGTTTAGTTGATACAATATGTTTGTCTTCTGTATGTTTCTCACGAGTTGTTTTCAATTCATATATATTATTTACCCCAAATTCCGATTTAAATTGCAGACATGCTAATGTATCAAGATTCAATCGCCCTGACATAGCGAGTAACTTTCCTAAACCGCTAAGATTAAGATTCCTATCAGCATGCTCAGAAACTGGGTTTCCAAAATAGGTTTCCAATCCATCCATTCTTGCTAATCTTATATTCTCCCAAGTGCTATCTGTTAGTAGCGTTTTAAAACCATGAGATTGAAGCTCTTTTGCAATTGCACGTGCAACATTACCTGCTCCGACAATCAACAGTCCTGTTGGTGATGGCTCACGAACTTTTAGAAATTCTGCAATATGTTGTGCGGTTGTACTTTGAATAACAACAGTACCAATAATTATAACGAAGGTAAGTGGTACGAGTAAGACTGCTTCAGAGAAACCTGCATCTTCAAGTCGTAAAGCAAATAACGCTGAGATAGCTGCGGCGACAATGCCACGCGGCCCAATCCAAGCGATCATTAATTTCTCATTAAATGATAAATCAGAACCAATAGAGGAAACAAAAACTGCAACTGGTCTTGCAATTAAAATAATAATTCCAAGCAGGACTATTGCGGGCCAGCCTACAAAAATTAATTCAGCTATTTCAATTCGTGCAGCAAGCACAATAAAGAGAACTGATATTAATAACACACTTAAACTTTCTTTAAAGTCTAGAATATTATCGATATCCATATCTTTCATATTTGCCATTGTTATTCCCATTACGGTAACGGCCAGCAGCCCTGATTCAGATTCAATCGTCTCAGATAAAACAAATACTGTTAAAACAGAAATTAACGTAAAAATATTTCTAAGATATTGTGGAACAAGTTGTTTTCGCAATAAGTTGCCTAATGACCAAGCAGAAATAAAACCAATCAGAAAACCAGACAGAATGATTTTTCCAAATGCGAGGAACATCGTACTCAGCACATTGTGCTGTTGCCCAGAGATAATAAAATCGAAGACAAGAACCGCAAGCAAAGCGCCTAGTGGATCAATTACAATCCCTTCCCAACGAAGCACATTAGCCACTTTTGGATTCGGTCTTACTATCCTTAGCATGGGAATAATGACAGTTGGTCCTGTTACAACCACAATAGCGCCAAATAAAAAAGCAAGCTCTATTGAGAGGTCAAGTAAACGATATGTGCTATAACCAACGATAGCCCAAGTTATTAACGCGCCAATGGTAACTAGATTACTAACAGTTTTACCATGTCCACGTATATCCTGAAACTTAAGCGTTAAACTACCTTCAAACAATATCACTGCAACAGATAGGGAGACAAAAGGGAATAATAAATCTCCAAGTAACATATCAGGATTAAGCAAGCCTAATATCGGGCCAGCTAGAATTCCAGCAGTCAAAAGAAAAAGAATCGATGGTATTCGAACCCACCAAGCAAACCACTGACAAGTAATACCTAGTACACCAATACCAGCAATAGACAATAGAATATGGTTATCCAATTCTGATTTCCTTAATATTATTCAAGATTATTTTTTTGTAGCCATATAATAAATTTTACACATCTTTTCTATGATGATGTTGGGCGCTCATTATTATCTTTAGTAATGCTTCTTGTAATATTGATTCATTATCATTGCTGAATAGAGAAAATATTAATAATAGTTTTCCAACGGCTAGTGCGCCTTGAGTTAGAAATTGATATTCATAAGTGTTTACACCACTGTCTGATAAATTAAATAAATAACCAACACCATCTTGACCAGTAATTTTTTTTAAACTTAAGTTAGTTTGATCAGAATTAATCAGTGCCTGTTTCCCTGTTTTCTCTACTAAGGATTGTATATATTCCGGCGATGATATATTTCGTTTGAATCCATCTTCCCAAAGTACCGATAAATTTAATTGGTATATTTCTTCTTTATCTTTATCAAGATTGTAGAATGTTATAATAGGAGGTTCATTACTACCTTTAATTGTGAAATTGTAATTCCAGACCCGAGGCACATCTAATGTGAGCACACCATGACCCGGTATCGTGAATGATTCAGATTCAATTTGGTAATCTATATCATTTTCTATTGTTGCAGGGGCATTAATCACATATAAAGAAAACAGTATTATATTTAGTTTTAAAAAAATATTAATTAAGTTAGGCATAGTTGAAATTTGAGATGACTTCAATAAACATCTCTTCGTTACAGTTTAATTTTTTAGTTACATTTTCTAAATACTATAGACGCATTTGTTCCACCAAACCCAAAGCTGTTAGATAGTATGGTTTTTAATTTAGGATTATCAATTCGATTTTGGGCAATTGGCATTCCTACCGCTTCACTATCAATTTCTGTAATATTTAGTGATTCAGCGACAAAATCATTTTCTAACATCAATAAACTATAGATTGATTCATTCGAACCAGCAGCGCCTAGACCATGGCCCGTTTGTGATTTCGTGGCACTAATTATTGGGATTTTATTTTTAAAAACTTCTTTGATCGCAATTAACTCAGTAATGTCCCCGGCAGGGGTGCTGGTGGCATGCGCGTTAATATAATCAATTGGCGTATCAACAAA
>JAAZZI010000092.1 GCA_014239225.1 Gammaproteobacteria bacterium | reverse complement strand
ATCATCACCAGATGAAAAATAACGTTTTTCATCAAAAACACCATAATTTGGTAATTCTTGCTTGTTGTAAATATTAATGATTCGATTATTTTGAATAAGATAGGCACTATTAAAAAGAAAGTCATCAGTTTTGTTCGGTGCACCAAATAAAATTGAAATGTCTGAAGGCGCCAAATTACAGAAATTTGTTATTTCATCTTTGACCTGATTAATAAATCCATCTCTAAACAATAGATCTTCAGGAGGATAACCAGTCAAAGCCAACTCTGGAAATATAATTAAATGAGCTCCAGCATTATTAGCTTCAATAGACAAATCAAGCATTTTTTGTGCATTCAACTTAATATCCCCAACAATAGGATTAAATTGCGCGATTTGAATTTTAATTGGTGCAAGCTCAGAAAATATATTATTAAGCTGCTCTTGCCAAAATTTAGCCTTCAAATTATTTCCAGTATTTATTGCATGCTCTAACTTAGTATTTGCAACGACTTCAGCGGGATCAATATTAAGGATATTAGCAAACAGCCAGGCATGTGTTTCACTTAAAGCTGCCTTTCCAGAGTTATATTTACTTAGATTTGACTGATTTATGTCATATTCTTTTGCAATTTTATAATCAGAATATCCTGTCTTATTACGCACCATAGCTAGGTATTCGGTTGTTTTAATATTCACAGTACCTCGTTAATTAAACTATATATTAGTTATTTTATACCACTATAGGTAATTAATAACTATAGTTATTTTATACCATTAATAAAAATAGAGGTAATTAATAACTATTAAAACCATAACTTATTGATTTATAGAAATAAATGACATTATATTAATCTTTTTTTTATGCATATCAACAAATAAACAAACTAATAATTACAATAAAACATAATTTTAGCTCAATGCTTTAGTTGAATTAGATTCAACTTTAAAGCTTTCTAAATACACATAATTATTGAATTAATAGGTTTAAATAGGCATCGCTAGTTGAATTGATTTAAATTATTTTTTTACAAATTAATTGGTATTCTTTATTGAACTAGTGATAAAATTTCTATAATCCTCATTCAATTGTGAAGGATTGTTATACTTTGAAACTCATTAAGGAGATATATATGAAACAATTATTAAAATTGTCTGCTGCTTCATTGTTAGTTGTTGGCGCTCTTTTGCCGTTCAAGCTGGAACTTTAGCTGATGTATTAGACAGAGGTGAACTTCACTGTGGAGTTACTACTGGTGTAACTGGATTTTCTGCTCCAGACTCAGCTGGTAACTGGACAGGTATTGACGTTGACGGATGTCGTTCTGTAGCTGCTGCTGTATTTGGCGATGCTTCTAAAGTTAAGTATGTTCCTTTAACAGCTAAAGAAAGATTTACTGCACTAACATCAGGTGAAATTGATATTTTATCAAGAAATACTACGTGGACACTTTCTAGAGATGCTGACATTGGTCTTACTTTCGTTGGAGTAAACTTCTACGATGGTCAAGGCTTCATGGTTAGAAATCTCTTGGCGTTTCAGACGCTATGGAAATGAGTGGTGCTTCTGTTTGTATTCAAGCGGGTACTACTACAGAACTTAACCTAGCTGATTGGGCTGGCGCTAATGGTATCTCTTACGATTCAGTTGTTGTTGAGACAAGTGCACAATCACTTGATGGATTCCTTGCTGGTCGTTGTGATGTTTTAACTTCTGATGTATCTCAGCTAGCTTCTCTACGTGCTGCTATGGATGATCCTGATGCTGCTGTGATCCTTGGTAATGTTATTTCTAAAGAGCCTTTAGGTCCTGTTGTGCGCCAGGGTGATGATGAGTGGTTCAATATTGTTAAGTGGACTCTAATTGCTATGATTCAAGCAGAAGAAAGTGGTGTAACTAGCGAAAATATTGATACAGTTACAACTAACCCTACTGTTGAGCGTCTTGCTGGTCGTGCGTCTCAGACTCACGAATATCTTCATTTAAGCCCTAGCTGGTCTTATGATATTATTAAGCAAGTAGGTAACTATGGTGAAAGCTTTGAGAGAAACATTGGTGTAAACACTCCAATTGGTCTTTCTCGCGGCCCTAACCAGTTGTGGACTAAAGGTGGAATCCTTTATGCCCCAGCATTTAGATAATTAAATATCTAAAAATTTAAACCAGCCTGTTATACTTTAGCAGGCTGGTTTTTTTTTGCCCTTTTTTAATCAAAAGTTCTCAATAAAATATTCGAATTTAATATAAATTTATGAAGTCCATTAATAAATTTTCTAATCTTAAAAATCTTACTTTTAAAGAATTAATCTACAATAATGAAGTAAGGGCACTCTTTATTCAAGTAGCTACAGTAGTTATTATTTTTAGTTTGTTTTATGTGATGATTCAAAACCTCAATGAGAACATTGAAGCAAGAGGCATTGTTTCTGGATTTACGTTTCTTGAGGGAAGATCAGGTTTTGACATCCTGCCTTTTCTTGGAAGTTATATTGTTAAATTTTCTCCAAACTCTACTAATCTTGAAGTTTTTTATGTCGCAATCATAAACACGTTTGTTTGTGCAGGTGTTGGCATCATTCTCTCAACGATTCTGGGACTTTTAATAGGTATTGCTAGATTATCTAGTAATTACTTAATCTCCAGGCTTTCTAATGCCTACATTGAACTATTTAGAAATATTCCTATTCTTTTACAAATCTTATTTTGGTATAACATTTTTTTAAATGCATTACCTCACCCCAAAAAGAGCATTTCCTTTTTAGATTTTATTTTTATAAACAATCGAGGCTTTTATTTACCAAATCCTATCCCGCAAGACGGCTTTTTATGGGTTTTTATTGCTTTCATTATTGGCGTTGGATCTGCCATTTATTTAAAACGTCACTTTAAAAGAAAACAAGATGAGACAGGCCAACAAACTAATACAATTGGATACTCGCTTGCATTAATTCTTCTATTTCCTATTGTTGTTTTCTTATTACTTGGGTCGCCCCTTCAATTAGATTACGCAATACTAGGAAAATTTAACCTAAAGGGAGGGCTGGCGATTGTTCCAGAATTTGTAGCCCTTACGCTTGCATTAAGTGTATACACTGCAACCTATATTGCTGAAGCCATTAGATCTGGGATTGAAGCGGTCGATAAAGGTCAAAAAGAGGCTGCAGCAGCAATTGGACTTACCCCGATTCAATCACTTAAGTTAGTAGTATTACCGCAAGCCCTTAGGGTAGCAATCCCGCCAACTATTAACCAGTATTTAAATTTAACCAAAAACTCCTCCCTGGCAGCAGCTATTGGCTACCCAGAACTCATGTCCGCCTTTGGAGGTACTGTTCTTAATCAGGTAGGGCAGGCTATTGAAATTCTAACGATGGTTATGGTGGTATATCTAGTAATCTCATTAGCAATTTCAGTCTTACTAAATTATGTCAACAAAAAAATGGCAATACAGGGTCGATAAATGCCAATAAATCAACTACAAACTACCAGAATGCCACCCAAGTCTCAAATTGGAGTAATCTTATGGCTTAAAGAAAACCTCTTCTCTACTTGGACAAATAGCATCTTAACTGCTATTTCTTTGTATCTTCTTTATATTATCGTACCACCCCTTTTGAATTGGCTCTTAATTAGTGCTAACTTCAGTTTTGGAACAATCAATATCTTTGGATTCAATATCCAATTTAGTGAAGAAATGGCAACAAACTCAAATTGTGGCAGAAGTGCTGCATGCTGGCCATTCATATATGAGAAGTTTGATATGTTTATATATGGCTTCAATCCCAGATCTAATGGCTTCAGCAATATAGGTTGCAGTGTATACACTT
>JAAZZI010000091.1 GCA_014239225.1 Gammaproteobacteria bacterium | reverse complement strand
TAACATTAGCAAGTTTCATGTCTTGATAACCGAAACCATGATTACGCGCTATGTCTAATAATGTATCACGTTCATCAGCATGAATAATCTTAGTACTACCAATAACTGTATTACGATTCGATTCCTCTATAAGGTAACGAGAGGCATACGTATTGGTCGTACTTAAAAAATGTAAAAATATAATATAAATAGTTAAAAATATTTTTTTCATATTAAAAATTATTAAATTTAGTTATACCCATATTGCGCTTATTAAAATAATATTCCATAAATATTAGAAATGAATCTTATTGTGTAGCTGCTTTATTTTCTCCGATACGTAAAAGGCTTGGTAATAAAATCAATGTAAATAATGTACTTACAATCATTCCCCCAACAATTACTCCGGCTAACCCACGATATAACTCAGTTCCTGCGCCGGGAATAATAATTAATGGCAACATCCCAAAGATACTGGTTAGTGTGCTCATCATTATTGGCCTTAATCTCAAAAGTATTGCTTCTTCAACGGCATTTTTTCTTGTGCGCCCTTCTCTCTCTGCAATACGCGCTTGATAAACTAGTAAAATTGCATTATTAACAACTAAACCCAACAGAATAATAAATCCAATCATAGTTAACAAATCCATAGGTTGAAAACTTACTAAATTCATTAAATTTAATGCCAAAATACCTCCAAATGTGGCTAAGGGAATTGCTAACATTACAAGCAAACTATCCTTAAATGACCGGAACATTGCGCTCATTAATAAATAAAGAATTGTAATTGCTAATAGAAAACTCCCTTTCATATCTTTTAATGCGGTAGTTAATTTATCAGCTGTGCCCGCATAATAAATGTTACCATTATCCGGTAATTGCTCTAAAATTTTTGGTTCAACATCTCTCTTTATAACTGTTAATGCTTCTTCTAATGAAACATTAGGTGGAGGCGACACTTCAAGAGTAACAGTACGTCTTCGATTTACCCTTCTAATTTCTTCCGGACCTGCTGTACGAACAACATCAACCAATTCGCTTAATGGTAACACCTGATTATCTGACGTTACTATAGGTATGCTTGCTAAAGATTCTGGTGTATTCCAGGGGATTGCCCGTAAAATTACATCAAGCGTTTCTTCTCCATTAAAGTAGTCTCCAACAAATTTACCATCACCAAGAGTTTGTGTTAATGAAGCAACAATTGATCGATCCCATCCAATTTCAGCGATTCTTCTTTCATTAGGAACTAATCTTAATTCAGGTTGCGCTAATTCAAGGCCTGGACGTGGTCTTGTATTTGGATATATTGATGATATTTGAATAAATGCCTGTAAGGCAACATTCATTAACGATGGCAAATCTTTTGACTGAATATTAATATCAATTGTCCTGCCTGATCCAAAGCCACGAAATAATGAAGATCTTTTTGCAAACGCAATTGTATCTGGAAATCCCTGAATTACAGAATTAACTACTGTAACTAATTCATCTGTCTCAGATTCATTCTTCGCACTTGCCCCCATAAATACACCTTTTGAGAAAGCAACAAAAAAATAATGCTTAATAAAAGGTTCCTTTAATTCATCAATATATGGCTGCATACGATTAGCAACAATTTCTCCCATTTCCTTTTCAATAGTTTCAATATTTATGCCTGGAGGAGGGAGAATAAATGCAAAAGCAAGATTTCTATTCCCATCAGGTAAATAATCTGCTTTCGGTTTTAAAGTATGCATAACTAATATAGGGATTGTAATTAATAATATAATCCAAGAGGCTCTTCTTAAGGGAGTATCCGTCAATTTCATTATTAAAAAACTAAGTTTTTTCCATATTCTTTTATAGGGATCAATAAATATTTCTTTTGCTAAAAATATTTTAGCGGCTGTAGGAACAACTGTTATTGCTGTTAACAACGACAATAAAATAGCCGACGTGATAGTAATGGCAAGATCTGAAAATAATTGCCCTACTTCATCACCAAGAAAAGCTACAGGTAAAAATATTGCTACAGTTGTAGCTGTTGACGCAACTAATGCGCCCCATACTTGAGTTGTGCCCTGGTTCGATGCTACATCAGGTGGGGAGCCACGCTCTCTAAGGCGTATGATGTTTTCAAGAATTACTATTGATGCATCAAGCACCATACCTACAGAAAACGCTAAGCCCGCAAGTGATATAACATTTAAAGTTCTCCCTGTTATATCCATAATACTAAAGCTTGTAATAAGACATATCGGTATAGACATTGCTACAATCAATGTGGCTGGAAATTTTAGGGTAAACAAAAATAATATGACGATTGAAAGCGAAATACCTAGACCAAGATTATTGCGAAGCATCCTAATTGATCGATCTATATAAAGCGTTTCATCATAAACTTGCTCAATACTTAGGTTTGCTCTTTTTAAAGGCCCATTATTTAGTTCTTCAACTGCATTTTTTAACCCAGACATAACTCTAAGTACATTGACCCCTGTTTCACGTTGCGCATTTATTGCAATTGATAGGGTGCCTTTTGTTAGAACAAAACTATTTTTGTCTGTAAGTCGTTCTTCGATAGTTGCCACATCGCGTAAATATATTGGCTGATCATCACGCCATGCTAAAATCATCTCGCCTAATTCCTCGGCATCATATTTGCCAACAAATCGTATACTGTATTTACGCTTTCCAATATCGACGAAGCCGCCCGAGATATCTCTACTAGTCCCAGCTAATTTAATAACTTTACTTATTTCGATACCAAGATTTGCAACTTTATAAGGGTCATATGTAATTCTTAACTCTTTTTCTCTACCGCCATATATTTCAGAACGTGCTACCCCAGGAATTCTTTCGAATTTTGATTGAATAACTTCTTCGACAAAATCCCCATATGATTCAATTGGTCTTTCATTATATTTATCTGTCTTAATAATAAACCACGCGATTGCACGAGCATCCTGACCGACAGTACTTATTGTTGGCTCCTCTGCATCAGCTGGATAGTCGGAAACTTGATTTAAGCGATTCATAACTTCGATAAGAGCTCTTCGCATATCCATATCAACAGTAAATGTTAAATTAATTTCACCTCTACTCTCGAAGGCTTTAGCACGAATTTCAGTTAATCCAGGCAAACCTCTCAATACGTCTTCTTGAGGCTCAAGTATTTCTGTCTCTACTTCATTTGGGGATGCGGAGCGCCAATTGGTTGAAATAGTTATTTCTGGCTCTTCCAGTTCGGGGGTTAATTGAATTGGCAGACGTGAAAGGCTAATTGTGCCAAATATAAATAACAAAATAGCACCGACAAATAATGCTATTGGGTTAGCTAGGCATGCGCGTGTTAAATACACTAGCGATCCAAATCGTTAATTACTTTTACTGATTGATTTGGCCGTAATCGCTCATTTCCCCTTACCACTATTTTGTCATTTAAACTAATGTTACCAATCACTTGGATATGAGTGGCATTCGATATGCCAGTATTTACCGGGATAAGCTCAGCCCTATTTTGTTGATTAATTCTATAAATAACTAAACCTGATTGCCTTATTACAAGTGCATCACGCGAAACGGCGAGAACATTTTGTCTTTTATTAATTGGCGAAGCTACTTTTACTGCTGTTCCAACTGGCCAAATTTGATCATCAAACTGTATTCGTATCTCGTAAAGCTTCGATATGCTATCTGCTACTGGTATGACTTTACTAACGACACCATTAACTATTGAAGAATCAACTTTAATTTCTAAATTAAATGATATTATTTAATTAAATTTAGGAACTTTTCATAAGTAGTGATAGTCATTGTCGATAATAACTCTAAACTTTTAACAAATACCGTATTTTTTAAAGTGT
>JAAZZI010000090.1 GCA_014239225.1 Gammaproteobacteria bacterium | reverse complement strand
GATCTATTTCAACTAAATCGATAGCTACAATTGGCATACCAAATTCTTTAGCAGCGGCAGTAGCAACCGTTGCCCCAGGCACCATTTTATTTTCTACTACAAGATTAACAAAAGGTGTTCTCTTTTTTTGTGATTCTAAAAAGAGTTTTTCCGCGTTTTCCTGGTCAATATAACCCCCTCGTACAAGGGTACGGGCGAGACCGCTGAGCGCTATATTTTTTTCATTTGTCGCCATAATAATAATTTCTTCAACATATCCCTTAGATTATTATTCTAAATATAGATTATATGTGGCAAATAACCAACTTTAAATTACTATTAAAGCCGTGAAAATAGCCCGGAAATTCTGAAATTTCATAATTTTTCATGGAAAGAAGGGGTTATCTTGTGGTGTTTAGAGTAGGTTTACAGATTCTAATTCCCCGCCTTTTAAACTCAATTTTATTTTGAATCGAGTATTTTATAGGGTCACCGTAAATAACTGTGTTAAATATTTCTTTTTTTTAGATAATCAATTTCGATTAATCAATCCAAATCATTGAGGCTGTTCGACCAGTATCACCATCTCGACGATATGAAAAGAATAGGTTATTCATTTCATAAGTACAAAGACCACATTCGTGAATTTTATTTATACCTGAATTTTTAAGGAGAATTTTTACAATATCGCCTAAACTACAATACCAATTTTTTTTATTACTTTTTATGAATGCGCTTTCTAATGAATTTGAATAATCTAGAAAATTAGAATACACGTCTTCACCAATTTCATAATACTTATTACTTATACATGGCCCAATCCAAACTATGGTTGATCTAGGGCAAGAAAATATTTTTACTGCGTTTTCAATAATCCCTCGACAAATACCCTTCCATCCAGCATGTATTGCCGCAACCTTTGTTCCTTCATTGTTAGAAAAGAGAACAGGAACACAGTCTGCTGTTGTGATAACACAGACTCTATTTTTCTTTGTTGTATAACTACCATCTGCTTTTAAATTTTCAGGCACATGATTAATAGAAAGCATTTTTTCGCTATGTGTTTGTTCAAGCCAAACAGGTTCTTCATCAAGTTTTAGATAATGCACAAGAGCACTGCGATTTTTTTTAACATTTTTAGGATCATCACCAACATTAAGGGATAGATTAGATTCATTGTAAGGACTTCTGCTGTACCCACCTGTTCTTATCGAAGTACCAGCCCTTACATGATTTGGAGCAGACCAATTTGCTTTTAGCCAAAAATTTTTTTCTTCTTTAATCATGCATTTCTAAAATTTTTATTAGGTTATTCATATCATCGGGAAGTTCAGCTTTAAGGCTAATTATTTTTTTTGATACTGGATGAGTAAATTCGAGATTATATGCATGCAAGGCCTGACGTTTGAAATTTTTAATAAACTCACGCAAAGAAGCATTGATTCCTTTTTTTATGAAGGTATTTTTCCCATACAAAGGATCTCCTATGATTGGATGCTTTTCGTTATTCATATGTACTCTAATCTGATGAGTCCTGCCAGTACCAAGCTGTATATCAAGATAGGTATAATGCTGAAATTTTTTTATTATTCTGTAGTGAGTTGTTGCCAATTTACCTTTATCTGTAACCGCCATTTTTGTTCTATGCACCGGATGTCTACCAATTTTATTTTCAATTACCCCCCCTGCTACTAGTTGCCCACAAATTATTGCTTTGTAATTGCGTTTTATGTTTCTTTTTTGGAGTTCATTTACTAGATAGGTATACGATTCAATTGTTCTAGCAATAATCATAATGCCCGTTGTATCTTTATCTAGTCGGTGGATGATGCCCGCTCGCGGCAAAACATCAAGTTTTTCATCGAAGTGTAATAGGGCATTTACGAGCGTATGTTTTTGGTTGCCTGCGCCAGGGTGCACAACTAATCCCGCTGGTTTATTGAGTATTATAATTGCCTTATCTTCATGAATAACATCGAGACCGATGTGTTCTGCTTGGTGTTTATCAATACTTTTAAGAGTTGTATTTATTTTAATAATATCACCAGAATTAACTACATTACGTTGTTTGTATTTTGAATTATTAACTTCCACTTCTCCTGCCTTAATCCATGATTGAATTCGTGAGCGCGAGTGCTCTGGAAACAGTTTCGAAAGAGCTAGGTCAAGGCGTTTACCTTTAAATTTCTCCGGTATAACAATTTCTAATTGAATTTTTCTCATAATCTTTGAAGCTTTGCCCTTAAGAAATTATTAGGTTAACCTAGATACTATGCGTAATTTAATATTTTTTTTAGTTATTTTTTCACTACTCGGTTGTTCTTATTTTGACGAACAAGAAGACGTTACGAAAACTTGGGACGCCGATCGTCTTTATGCTGAAGCAAAGGGTAATTTAGATGCTGGAAACTATACTCAGGCAGTTGATTTTTATCAACGTTTAGAAGCGAGATACCCATTTGGCAATCATGCGCAACAATCACTTTTGGATTTATCATACAGTTATTTCAAAAGCGAACAACATGACGCCTCAATCATCACATGTAATCGTTTTATCAAATTATATCCACAAAATCTTCACGTTGATTATGCCTATTATTTAAGAGGATTAGCATACTTCAATAAAGGGAAGGCCACCGTACACCGATTTTTACCAAATGAAATTTCAGATGAATCACAAAGAGACCCGGGAGCTGCATTTCAATCTTTCCAAAATTTTTCTGATTTAATAAAAAAATTTCCTGAAAGTGAGTATATTGAGGATGCGGAAAAACGTATGCGACACTTACGAAATAATCTTGCTGAAAATGAAGTGCATATAGCAAATTATTATATGCGTCGAGGTGCATTTATTGCTGCTGCAAATAGAGCAAGATATGTCATTGAAAATTATGATCGTACGCCAGTTGTCCCAGAGGCTTTGATTCTTATGGCCAAAGCATATCGCGTTCTGGAAATGGAAGATTTAGCTAATGATGCGCTTAGAGTTTTGAAACTAAATTATCCTAATCATCCTGGTATTTATCAAATCGAAGAGTTAGAGATTAAATAATCTATTTTTTTTCAATATACCCAGAACTAATCGGATATCGTCTATCTCTACCAAATGCTTTTTTAGTTATCTTTATTCCTGGCGCAGCCTGCCTTCTTTTGTATTCGTTTTTATCAACAAGGTTAATGACGTTATATACAGTTTCTGAATCGAAACCATGTTTAATAATTTCTTCTGGATGTTTATCAAGTTCGATATATAACTCAAGAATTGGGTCAAGTATTTCGTAATCTGGGAGCGAGTCTTGATCTAATTGATTTTCACGCAGTTCAGCGGTTGGCGCCCTATTTATTATGTTTTCGGGAATGATTTCTTCCTTTTTGTTACGCCACTTTGCAAGCCGATAAACCAAAGTTTTCCATAAATCTTTAAGAGGCGAATAACCACCCGCCATATCCCCATAGAGCGTTGCGTAGCCGACAGACATTTCACTTTTATTTCCAGTCGTTAAGACAAGCTTATTATATTTATTCGATATTGCCATTAATAATATTCCTCTACTTCGTGCCTGTATATTTTCTTCTGTTGTATCAATTGAAGATTTTTTAAAACTGGGTTTAAGCACTTCAAGAAAGGCTGAAAATGGTGGTTCAATAGAAATTATTTCATAAGAAGCATTTAATTTTTTTGCTAACATACGCGCATCATCAATACTCATTTTCGCGGTGTAGCGCGAGGGCATAATGAGCGCCTCTACATTTTTTGAACCTAGTGCATCTACGGCGATGCAAAGCGTTAGCGCAGAATCAATACCCCCGGATAACCCAATAATTACACCTTTAAGGTTATTTTTTCTTACATAATCTCTAACGCCGAGTACGAGAGCATTATAAATACTTTCTTCATTGATTAAA
>JAAZZI010000008.1 GCA_014239225.1 Gammaproteobacteria bacterium | reverse complement strand
GCATTAAAACGGTTGCAACATATTCAGTTGCTGACCGTGAACAAAAACATGTTTATCTTGCTGATGAATCTGTCTGTATTGGTCCGGCAGCCTCAATTGATAGTTATTTAAATATTCCCGCGGTCATTAGTGCAGCTGAAGTAACCGACGCGGTTGGCATTCACCCAGGCTATGGTTTTCTTTCCGAGAATGCTGATTTTGCAGAACGAGTAGAACAAAGTGGTTTTACTTTTGTTGGGCCGAAGGCTGAAACAATACGGGTGATGGGCGATAAGGTTTCGGCAATCAAGGCAATGAAAAAAGCAGGTATTCCCTGTGTGCCAGGTTCCGATGGTCCATTAGGCGATGATTCAAAACAACTAATGAAGACAGCTAAAGAAATTGGTTACCCTGTTATTATCAAGGCTGCAGGTGGAGGCGGCGGTCGGGGCATGCGCGTTGTTTATAGTGAAGCGACATTACTTAAATCAATAACATTAACGCGCGCAGAAGCGGCAGCTTCTTTTGGTAATGATATTGTCTATATGGAAAAATTTCTTGAACATCCACGCCATATTGAAATACAAATTCTCGCAGACGAACATGGCAATGTTATTTATTTGGGTGAACGTGATTGTTCAATGCAGAGACGTCATCAAAAAGTTATAGAAGAAGCGCCTGCTCCTGGGTTAAGTGAAAAAACACGAAAAAAGATTGGGGAGTTGTGCGTAAAAGCCTGTAAAAAAATTTCCTATCGTGGTGCAGGTACTTTTGAGTTTTTATACGAGAACGAAGAATTCTACTTTATAGAGATGAATACACGTATCCAGGTTGAGCATCCAGTGACAGAGATGATCACGGGTGTTGATATTGTGAAAGAGCAATTAAGAGTCGCAAGTGGCGATCCATTAAACTATAAGCAGGCTGATATTAAGGTGAGAGGGCACGCGATCGAGTGTCGTATCAATGCTGAAGACCCAGAGACATTTTTACCCTCACCAGGCACAATTGAACATTATCACCCTCCTGGCGGGTTCGGCATTCGTGTCGATACACATGTATACCAGGGGTATAAAGTGCCTCCCTATTATGATTCAATGATTGGTAAATTAATTGCACATGCGGAAACTAGAGAGCTCGCATTATCTCGCTTATCAATGGCATTATCTGAAATCGTTATTGATGGTATTAAAACAAATATCCCGTTACATCAAAACCTCGTTCAGGACACTGCGTTTACTGCAGGGGGTACTGATATTCATTATTTGGAGAATAAATTGGGTATCAAATAGATTTTTTATTTGTGTCGTTTAAATCTTAATTCTATGAGTTGGTTACAACTTGAACTGGAAACAAACCAAACTCATGCAGAGGAGTTATCAACGTTACTTGAACAGCTCGGCGCAATTTCAGTTAGTTTAACTGCATCTAGTAGTGAACCTGTCTTTGATGAGAGCGATAAAGACAATACATTCTGGGAAAGAACAAAATTAAGTGTTTTATTAAACTCTAAGTGCAATATAGATAACTTACTTATTCAATTACATAGCCATATTGGTAGTAATGCTATCTACAGTCATAATATTAAATTTTTAGAAGATAAAGATTGGGCTAATGAATTCAAATCTAAATATCAGCCAATATTTTTTTTAAATAAAATATGTATTTCACCTAGCAGGTGTGAACCATCAAAAAATAAAATAACAACTATAGTTCTTGACCCAGGCCTTGCATTTGGCACAGGAGCTCATCCTACAACATCACTTTGCATAGAATGGTTTTGTAAAAATGACATAAACAACAAAATTGTTATCGATTATGGTTGTGGGTCAGGGATTCTTGCAATGGTTGCGGTAAAATTTGGCGCAAAAAAAGTTTTTGCAATTGATATAGACGAACAAGCTTTAAATACAACACGTGAAAATATTGAGCAAAATAAATTACAAGAAAAGATTTTGGTATGTCATCCTGAAAATGCCGTTATTCCAAAAGCGGATATTTTGGTTGCTAATATTTTGCAAAATCCATTAAAGAAATTACTTAAAAAATTTTCTAGCTTAACAAAACCAGGCAGCCATATAATCTTATCTGGTTTACTCTCCACACAGACAAAGGAGTGTTTAGCAGTATATAGGGCTCATTTTAACATGGATGAACCTGTTTTAAGAAAAAGTTGGGCAAGTTTGCATGGGGTTAGACTTTAAAGTAACTGATTTTGTTCATCAAAATATTCTTGCTTTACAACTTACAGTTTGTCGTTATCATAAAGAAAAAAAGTTGTTCTTGATAAAATTTTTTGAGATGGATTTCGATTCTTAGGTTCAATGCTTATAGGGCCTCATAAACTTAAAAATAATTTGGTGCTTGCGCCGATGGCAGGTATTACTGACCAACCATTCAGAATACTTTGTCGTGAATTAGGAGCAGGTTTGGTTGTCTCTGAGATGGTGACGTCTAACACTTCTTTATTTAGGTCTAGAAAAACAAAACTGAGAATTGATGTTGGCGGCGAGTTGGAGCCTCGGGTTGTGCAGATTGCCGGTGCTAATCCAAACATGATGGCAGAGGCCGCCAAGTTTAACGTTGGCAACAACGCGCAGATCATCGATATTAATATGGGGTGTCCAGCGAAAAAAGTTTGTAAAGTAATGGCAGGTTCAGCTTTATTAAAAGACGAAATACTAGTAGGTAAAATTTTAGAGTCCGTTGTTAATGCAGTAGATGTGCCGGTAACACTAAAAATAAGAACTGGTTGGGATAAAATTAACCGTAATGCACTTAACATAGCAAAAATCGCCAAGGATGAGGGGATACAAGCACTTACGGTTCATGGCAGGTCTCGCGCTTGCGGTTTTAAAGGTAATGCTGAACACGAAACAGCAGGTGAAATTAAAGCGCGAGTAAATATTACGGTGATTGCCAATGGTGATATCACAACACCTGAACAAGCAGAAGATATAATAAAAAAATATAGGGTTGATGGAATTATGATAGGAAGGGCAGCACAGGGTAATCCGTGGATTTTTCAAGAGATAAACCACTACCTGAAAACAGGCGAGAAATTAGCATTACCCAGCCCGAAGGAAATTCACGACACTCTTATAAAGCATGTTACTCGATTACATCAATTTTATGGTGAGCAACAAGGGGTTCGAATTGCACGCAAGCATATATCCTGGTACAGCCGAAAACAAAAGCACACAAATGCAGTAAATCACACGATAAATCGCATTGGATCTGCAAGAGAACAGATATCCGCTTTGAATAATTTATTTTTTGAAGCACAGAGATTTGCAGCATGATTAGAAAGAAAGCAAAAAAAAAGACTGTTACTGAAAAAAGAAATTATGCTAAAAAGTCTCTGTCAAATGACGTGGAGAAAGCCATGAAAAGATATTTAAACGATCTTAATGGCCACACACCTAACAAACTTCATGACATTTTTCTTGAGGAAGTTGAAAAACCGTTTTTAGATGTTGTCATGCAACATACGGACTGGAATATTACCCATGCCTCAACTATGCTTGGCATGAATCGTGCGACATTACGTAATAGGTTAAAAAAATACAAACTTGATTAAGATAAGGGAAATGCATCACCCTTTTATCGCTAAAATCAATCTACCTCTTTATGCATTGCAATATCGCAATTTATACAATAATGTCGTATTTGAAAGCCACCCTGTAAAGAAGGACAAATTGTATGACGATTGTTAAACGTGCGTTAGTCAGCGTGTCAGATAAATCTGGAATTGTCGATTTTTGTAAAGGTTTGTCAGAATTGGGGATTGAAATTCTTTCTACGGGTGGTACCGCAAAATTACTTGCCGATAATAGTATTGATGTTACACAGGTTTCGGATTACACAAATTTCCCAGAGATGATGGATGGTCGAGTTAAAACTTTACATCCCAAAATTCATGGCGCACTTTTAGGAAGGCGCGGGGTTGATGATAATGTAATGAGAGAACATGGAATAATGGCAATTGATCTTGTTGTGGTGAATTTATACCCATTTGAAGAGACTGTTAGCAAACCGTGTTGCAAATTTGATGAAGCGATTGAAAATATTGATATTGGTGGTCCAGCTATGCTGCGTTCAGCGGCAAAAAACCATACTTCAGTAACTGTTATTGTTAATACAGAAGATTACGGTATTGTATTAAAGGAATTAAGGGAAGACGGAAATGTCAGCGATAAAACACGTTTTTATCTCGCACAAAAAGTTTTTGCACATACAGCGAATTATGATGCAAATGTTTCGAATTATTTAGGCGGTTTAAATGAAACTAAAGAGCATATAAATTACCCATCAACCTACACCAATCAGTTCATAAAAAAACAAGATTTACGTTATGGTGAAAATCCCCATCAGACAGCCGCTTTTTATTCAGAATCTCAACCAATGAACGGCACTTTAGCAAGCGCCAAGCAAATCCAGGGGAAACAACTTTCTTATAATAATATCGCTGATACTGATGCCGCATTTGAATGCGTTCTTTCTTTTGATGAAACGGCTTGTGTGATTGTTAAACATGCCAATCCTTGTGGCGTTGCAACTGGCGCTACAATTCTTGAAGCCTATGAGGGCGCCTACGCTACAGACCCAACATCAGCTTTTGGGGGTATTATCGCATTTAATCAGACATTAGACGCAGATACAGCAAAGGCAATTATTGAGAGACAATTTGTTGAGGTAATCATTGCTCCAGCTATCGAGACGGAGAGCCTTAAAGTTATTGCAAAAAAAGAAGGTATACGTTTATTAGAATCGGGTGTTCGGCAAGAGAATATTCAACGATTAAATATGAAGCGCGTTAGCGGCGGTTTATTACTGCAGGATAATGACCAGGGGATAATTAATCGTGAAAATTTAAAAGTTGTTACAAAAAGATCACCTTCAGCAAAAGAGTTTGACGATCTTATCTTTGCGTGGCATGTCGTAAAATACGTTAAATCAAATGCAATAGTATATGCGAAAGATAAAAAAACCATCGGCATTGGTGCGGGGCAAATGAGCCGTGTGTATAGTGCACGCATAGCCGCAATTAAGGCAAAAGATGAAAAGTTAGCTATAACTGGCTCGGTTATGGCTTCGGATGCATTTTTTCCTTTTCGAGATGGAATTGATTCATCTGCAACGGAAGGTATACGTGCGATTATTCAACCAGGCGGTTCAGTGCGCGATGAGGAAGTAATTGCTGCTGCTGATGAACACGATATAGCGATGGTTTTTACAAAAATGCGACACTTTCTTCACTAAAACATTTTAGCAGATATTAAATATATCTAATTTCATATGAAAATTCTTATTGTTGGCGGTGGTGGACGTGAACATGCTTTGGCTTGGAAAGCCGCACAGTCCAGTCAGGTTGATGCGGTATATGTTGCGCCAGGTAATGCAGGAACAGCCGAAGAAAAAAAAGTTACTAATATTCAAATTAATGCCGATGATATTGATGCGCTAAAAGTATTCGCAGCAAAAGAAGCAATTAATCTCACCATAATCGGTCCGGAAGCTCCTTTAGTGGCAGGTATTGTGGATGAATTTCGCAAGGCAGGACTTACTTGTTTTGGCCCAACAAAGGCTGCGGCAATTCTCGAAGGCTCTAAATCTTTCAGTAAAGACTTTTTAAAAAAATATCAAATACCAACCGCTGAATACGAAATTTTTACCCAAGCTAAGACTGCAATTGATTATATAAAATCAAAAACAATGCCGATTGTTATTAAGGCAGATGGATTAGCTGCTGGCAAAGGGGTGGTGATTGTATCTTCCGAAGACGAGGGTATTAAAGCAATTAATGACATGTTATCTGGAAACAAATTCGGTGAGGCTGGTCATCGTATTGTTATTGAGGAATTTTTAGAGGGCGAAGAGGTTAGTTTTATTGTTATATCAGACGGAAAAAATGTTTTGCCACTTGCTACTTCACAAGATCATAAAGCGCGCGATGATGGCGATAATGGGCCCAACACGGGCGGGATGGGCGCTTATTCTCCAGCACCTATTGCGTGTAATGCCATGCAACAACGTATATTAGATGAAATTATTATGCCAACAATTAGAGGGATGGCTAGTGAAGATAGAACATACACAGGTTTTCTCTATGCAGGAATTATGATTACTAATGAGGGGATACCAAAAGTATTAGAATTTAATTGCCGTTTTGGTGACCCAGAAACTCAGCCAATAATGATGAGACTAAAAAGTGATTTAATTTTTTTATGTCTTGCTTCAAATAACAATACATTAACTGAATGTTCTATTGAATGGGAAGAGCGCGTCGCACTAGGAGTGGTAACAGCTTCAGCTGGCTATCCAGAGTCCGCAAGTAAGGAAGATGTAATTAATGGTCTTGATTTTGATTTTCCCAGCAACGTGAAAGTTTTTCATGCAGGCACCACAAAAAAGAATGGTAAAATAGTGACTGCAGGCGGACGAGTTTTATGCATAACCTCTCTGGGGAAAACAGTTACTGATGCAAAGAAAAGTACATACGATGCTATAAAAAATATCGATTATGATGGTATGTTTTATCGAAATGATATTGGCGGCCGCGCTATTAAAAGAGAATCATAAGGTAGAATCTTAAATATAATCTATCTTGTAACAAATCCATAAGTCCGTATACTCCCCCTTCTTTTTCTGCTAATAACATAACCAGACTAGTTATTAGTTATTCATCTATAGGCCAATCTAATGACTAACACTGATTCCAACGATCTTAGCTTCAATGACTTATCGTTATCACCACCTATTGTAAAAGCGTTAAAGAATGTTGGCTATGAGTCTCCTTCTCCAATTCAAGAAAAAATAATTCCATTTGTGATGGATGGACGAGATGTGATTGGTCAAGCACAAACGGGCACGGGT
This sequence comes from Gammaproteobacteria bacterium, assembly GCA_014239225.1. Lineage (GTDB taxonomy): Bacteria > Pseudomonadota > Gammaproteobacteria > Eutrophobiales > Eutrophobiaceae > UBA11869. The sequence continues at coordinate 9,367 of JAAZZI010000008.1, read as the reverse complement.
AAAACAGCAGCATTCGCATTACCATTATTATCAAAGATCAATCTTAGATTGACGACACCACAAATTTTAGTTTTAACACCTACACGTGAACTCGCTATTCAAGTTTCAGAAGCTTTTCAACGATACGCAAAATTTCTTAACGGGTTTCATGTTTTACCTATTTATGGGGGGCAAGAATATGGCGTGCAATTGCGTCAGCTAAAACGTGGTGTGCATGTTGTTGTTGGTACGCCCGGACGAGTTATGGATCATATGCGGCGCGGAACATTAAAAATGGAAAATATAACATGTCTTGTTTTAGACGAAGCTGATGAAATGCTACGCATGGGTTTTATTGATGATGTTAAATGGGTGCTCGAACAATTACCAAAACAACGTCAGATTGCATTATTCTCTGCTACGATTCCCACTCCTATTCGAAACATTTCAAAAAGATATCTAAATAAACCTGAGCAAATCACTATTGAGGCAAAGAGTATTACGGCAGATACAGTCCGACAACGTTATGTCTTGGTTAATGGAAGAGAGAAGCTTGATTCGTTGACTACAATTCTTGAAAGCATGACTTTTAATGCAATTATTATTTTTGTTCGTACGAAAATTACAACAGTCGAATTATCTGAAAAACTTGCCGCTCGTGGTTACGCTTGTACAGCTTTAAACGGAGATATAACACAAAAATTGCGAGAACAAACAATTAGACGATTGAAATCTGGCAAGTTAGATATGTTAATTGCGACAGATGTTGCTGCTCGTGGTCTTGATGTTAAACGTATTAGTCATGTTATTAACTATGACATTCCAAGTGATCCAGAAGCATATACACACCGTATTGGCCGTACAGGAAGAATGGGATGTGAGGGAGAAACAATTTTATTTGTCACACCACGCGAAAAACATTTGTTACACATAATTGAAAAAGGAACTAGTAAGAAAATTGAACGTATGAGCATGCCCACAGCAGAGGTCATTAATCAAGAGCGTATACAGCGCTTTAAGCAAAGCATCACGGATGCCTTAGAGGTTAATGAAAATCAGCTATTTCGTACAATTATAGAGGAGTATCAAAATGAAACAGGCCATTCTGCAATTAGCATAGCCACGGCATTAGCAAAACTATCTAAAGGTAGCGAACCTTTCTTGATTGTGCCTGAAAAGAAAAAAGAAAAAAGCAAGCCCAATAGTTTTGGAAAAGCAAGAAAATCTAAGCAGTCGAAACCAGACAGAGATATGGAACGCTTTCGAATTGAGGTGGGAATAAATCATGATGTAAAGGCTAGTAATATTGTTGGCGCCATTAGTAATGAGGCAGGAGTTGAGAGTCGCTATATTAAGAACGTAACAATCTATGATGATTATGCAACTTTGGATTTACCTAATGAAATGCCACGCAATATATTTAATATGTTGAAAAAAGTCTGGGTTTGCGGGAAACAATTAAATATTAGTTATTTATCTGAGAAATCGGAACCAACAAATAAAAAAAGAAATAAGAAAGGAAAGAAGCCGTCTTCAAAGCAAAAGCGACATACAAAATCTAAACGGAAACACTCACGAAAACGTAAGAGTAAATCGTCTTAATTAAATACTACCATCCCAGCTGAGAAAATTTTGCAATAAAGTTAAACCAGGTCGTTGACTTTTTTCCGGATGAAATTGGGTCGCGAAAATATTATCGCGGGAAGCCGCCGAAGTGTAATGACAGATATAATCAGTACTAGCCGCAATATCACTTTCATTTTTCATTTCTACATAATAACTATGAACAAAATAAAAACGAGTTCCATCATCTATACCATTCCACAGAGGATGTTTTTTCCTTTGATAAACCTGGTTCCATCCCATTGAAGGAATCTTATAAGTATTATTTTTTTCATCTTTCGCATTTTCAGTAAAACGTATTACGCTACCAGGTAGTATTCCTAATCCTTCTGTACCACCATCTTCATCGCTATATTCCATTAGCGACTGCAGCCCAAGACATATTCCAAGGAAAGGTTTCTTCAGAATGCATTGTTTAATAACATTATCGAGTTCTTTTTCTTTTAGGCTTTGCATGCATTGACCAATCGCGCCTTGACCAGGGAAAACGACTTTGTCTGCACTTAATATAACTTTAGGTTTATCAGTAACAGTGATTTTATGATTGCCTTCAGCAACAGTTTCAAGTGCCTTTGCAACAGAACGTAGATTGCTGCTACCGTAATCGAGGACAACGATTTTTGACATAATTTAAATTACTATTTAGAGCGCGCCCTTGGTGGATGGTAAAATATCTTTCATGGCTGGATCAACCTCTACTGCAACACGTAAGGCACGCCCAAAAGCTTTGAATATGGTTTCTGCGATATGATGAGAATTACGTCCTCTTATATTATCGATATGCAGAGTCATCATAGCGTGGTTAACAAATCCCTGAAAGAATTCAAAGACTAAATCAACATCAAACTCGCCGACTCTTGCGCGAGGATAATTTGCATTGTATTCGAGACCAGGACGCCCAGAGCAATCGATTACTACTCGCGAGAGAGCTTCATCAAGTGGAACGTAGGCATGAGCGTAACGACGAATACCTTTCTTGTCTTTTAAAGCTTGTGTAAATGCTTGTCCGAGTGTTATGCCGACATCTTCAACGGTGTGATGCGCATCAATTTCTAGATCACCCTTTGCTTTAATACTTAGGTCGAATAAACCATGACGCGCAACCTGTTCTAGCATATGTTCTAGAAATGGAATACCAATATTCAGCTCAGTTTTACCTTTACCGTCTAATATTAGCGATACTTCTATTTGCGTTTCTTTAGTATTTCGTTCTACAGTTGCTTTGCGATTGCTCATTATATTTGCACCTGACTAGCTTATTGTTCCATTAAAAATAAGCGTGATAGGATAACCTTTAGAGACTTGATTACCAACTACTGGATATAAAATGATCGATATTGATAGTATCAAGCATTACTTATTAGACTTGCAAGAGCGTATTTGTTCGGAATTTATTAGTATAGATAGCAATTTAGTCTTAAAAGAAGACGAATGGCAACGGGAAAGTGGCGGTGGCGGTAGAACCCGCGTATTGCGACAAGGGAAGATATTTGAGCAAGGAGGGATAAATTTTTCACACGTTTATGGTAGTAATTTACCTTCATCTGCAACAGCACATAGACCAGAACTTTCAGGCAGGTCATTTCAGGCCCTTGGAAACTCATTAGTAGTGCATCCCCTAAATCCTTACATCCCCACAACACATATGAACATAAGGTTTTTTATAGCTGAAAAAGATGGTGAAGAACCTATCTGGTGGTTTGGTGGCGGATTTGATCTTACACCTTATTATGGATTTATTGAGGATGCTAAGCATTGGCATGAAATGTCAAAGACTGCATGCGATGGTTTTGGTAATGATACTTATTTGAAATATAAAAAATGGTGCGATGAATATTTCTATCTAAAGCATCGACAGGAACCACGTGGTATTGGCGGGATATTTTATGATGATTTAAATGAGTGGGGATTTGAGTCTTGTTTTTTATTTATGCAAAGTGTAGGTGAGAATTTTCTTAAAGCCTATCTACCCATTGTCGAACGCCGTCGAGATATAACATATTCAAAAAAGGAAAGAGACTTTCAATTATATAGACGTAGCCGTTATGCTGAATTTAATTTACTTTATGACCGTGGAACTTTATTCGGGTTGCAATCTGGCGGCCGTATAGAATCTATTTTAATGTCAATGCCACCACTCGCTCGCTGGGAATATAATTGGCAACCTGCTGCAGGTTCTAAAGAAGCAGAGCTTTACGATGTATTTCTTAAACCCAAAGATTGGCTTGCAGAATAACTAAATATTAAAAACATTAGCATTTAAATAAAATAAGCAAAAAAAGTATAATCGCAGCAGATAGCGATAAGTGCGTTAATAAAAAATCTCGTTAGTAAAATATTGGTCAATTATTTTTTGACGATGCCGTCATCCGTTGCAATGATGAGTGTATCCGCTGGTCTTTTTGCAAAGAGACCATTTGTGACTACCCCTGTAATTTGGTTTAATTGATTTTCGAGTTCTGATGGATTTTCTATTTTCAGATTATGGATATCAAGAATGATATTACCATTGTCAGTTAGAAAATCCTGTCTTAGTTCAGGCTGACCACCTAGTTTTGCAATTTCCCTTGCAACATAACTTTGCGCCATTGGAATAACTTCTACTGGCAACGGAAAACCGCCTAATAAAGGTACGAGTTTTGAGTCATCAATGATACAGATAAATTGCTTACTTGCCGCGGCAACAATTTTTTCCCGTGTTAATGCTCCACCACCACCTTTAATAAGATGTTTGTTATGTGTTACCTCATCAGCGCCATCGATATAAATTGGCAAATCGATAACACTATTTAGTGGGAGTACTGGGATATGTTGTTCCCTCAGTAATTTTTCAGTGGCAACAGAGGTAGATACTGCCCCGTCAATAAGGCCTTTATTTTTACCAAGTTCTTCAATAAAAAAATTTATGGTAGTGCCAGTGCCAACACCAATAATGCTATTATTTTTTACGTAATCTATTGCTATTTTTGCGGCATTTTTTTTCTTGCGGTCCTGTGACATAAGTCGGCTCCGATGAATAAGTATGTTAGAACAGCTGTTAAATGCTATCTTATGCTAATGTTCGATGAATACAAAAAATTAATTCAGGAAGCCAGTCAGCAAGTTTATGCAGTAGCAAAACGAACAGAGCTTGATTATGCTCCTCAGCTTTCTGTACGCCATAACAATAAAATTTGGTTAAAACGCGAAGACCAGCAGTCGGTATTCTCCTACAAAATACGAGGTGCTTACAACTTAATTGCCTCTCTATCCAAAGAAGAGCAACGTCTAGGTGTTATTACAGCTTCCGCTGGTAATCATGCGCAAGGTGTAGCGTTGGCAGCACAGCACTTAAATTTGAAATCAATTATTGTCATGCCCAAAACAACACCAGAAATCAAAATTGATTCAGTTAAACGCATGAATGCAGAGGTTATTTTATTTGGTAATACTTATGATGATTCCAAAGAGTATGCCCTGAAACTCTCTGCTGAAAAAGGCATGTACTACGTATCGCCTTATGACCATCCTTTAGTTATTGCAGGACAAGCGACTGTTGGCGTTGAATTATTAGAACAACACCCAAATAAGCCAGATATTATTTTCGTCCCCGTCGGCGGCGGTGGTTTAGTTGCTGGTATAGCTGCTTATGTAAAAGCAAGAGATTCAGATATAAAAATAATTGGAGTTGAGCCGGATGAAGCACCCTGTATGCATCACGCGTTTGAAGCAGGAGAACGTATCGAATTAGAGCAAATAGGCATTTTTGCTGATGGTGCTGCTGTTAAACAGGCAGGCGAAGAAAATTATCGAATAGCAAAAGAACTTGTTGATGAAATTTTATTAGTTAGTGTCGATGAGATTTGTGCGGCTGTGAAAGATATTTTTGAAGACACTCGTTCAATTCCAGAACCAGCTGGCGCATTGGCGCTTGCCGGATTAAAACAGTATGTAGCTAAACACCAAATAAAAAATAATGAATTAGTTGCTATTTTTAGTGGCGCAAATGTGAATTTTGATCGCTTAAGACATATTGCCGAACTCTCTGCTTTAGGCGAAAACAGAGAGGCATTGATTGCTATTATGATTCCTGAACAACCCGGAAGTTTCCGAAATCTATGCCACGACCTTGGACCTCGATTGATTACAGAATTTAATTATCGATACGCTGATGACAAGAAAGCGCATGTTTTTGTGGGAGTTCAATTAAAGCATGGCGCAGAAGAAAAGAGTACTTTAATGAAACAACTTAAAGATAGAGGATATGACGTTGTTGATTTAAGTAATGATGATATTGCTAAGATGCACATTAGATATATGGTTGGTGGACATGCACCGCAAGTTGATAATGAGCTTATATATCGTTTTGAATTTCCTGAAAGATCGGGCGCTTTGTTGCACTTCTTAAGCGAGATGGGAGAAAATTGGAATATTAGTTTGTTCCATTATAGAAATCATGGCGCAGCTTATGGCCGTGTACTTATGGGGTTCCAGGTTAAAGAAGAGGAAAGAGAAAAGTTTCAGAATTTTATTAATAAACTTGGTATTCCTTATTGGGATGAGAGCGGGAACCCAGCGTATAAGAAGTTTTTGAGCTAAATTAATTTGTTCTCATATAAACCCAAAGATTGGGGGTATCAACCGCGATGCCGTCTCATTACATTGAACTTGAACCAGAGGTTCAAGTGGGCATCTTTGTCAGCATTTCAGGCTTTCCACGTGGATGGACATGCACAACAATGCTGATTAAAAATCCCCCGTTTAATATCTTATCGGCTCAAGTTACCACGAGCATGATAACGAGCATGACAGAAGATACCCAAACTCATATTACAATTTCTTCATTTAATTAGATTATTTAGATCAGCCATAATCTAATTGATTTTTTATATCTAAAGCATCGTTAATCTTGCTTTGTAATCGACTAAGCGTACTGTCAATTTTAAAATTATAATCTTGATTTTCTTTTTTGTGCTCTAGCATTTCATTAGCAATATTTAACGCAGTCATAACAGCAATTCTTTCAGACCCGATGACACTACCATTTTTTTTAGTTTCTGCCATTTTATTATTCAAGAAGTCAATAGCGCTACGAAGAGAATCGACTTCTTCTTCTTCGCATGTAATTAGATATTCTTTGTCTAAGATTGTAATTTTTAACGGGGGCGTTTTTTTATTAATGGTCGTGTTTCCATTGCGCGTAATCGAGAAATCATTGCCTCTATTCGGCTTCTAGCATGTTCAGTTTTTTCAATTAATACAGCACGTTCATTGACAAGATTTTCTTGTTGATTTTTTAGGCTAGAATTTTCAGTTTTGAGTTCATTAACAGTATTTATCAGCTCATCAACGCGTTCTTCAAGCGCGCTCAAGTCTGTATTATTGTCGTTGTCATCAATCATGATTTTTGTCCTATTAGTCAGTTATGGCATGAACTCAGTATATTGTTGATATATGATATTAACAACAATATAGAGCTACTGAATTTGTTGGTCAACCAATGATGCTATGTTAGAGAACATAGGCGAGAGACCTTTGTTGATATTGTTCGGTAAAAAATCAACTAGTTACTGGCAGAATGACTTGAGAAAACGATAAAATATGATTGACTATAACTCAGTTAATACACAATTAATTTATGCTGGCGCTGATGTATGGGCGTCTGAGTCGCATGGGTTTCAGTGTGGTATCTTTTGTGCTAGCAACGGTTTGGCATCTGCCTTGTGGCAGGATTATTTGTTAGTTGGCATTGAAGATAAGGCAAATTTTGATGAATCTTTTGCTATGCTAGCTGAATTAGCCCAACAGGCTAGTGAAGAGATTTTGTCTGACGAGTTGATTTTTACACCACTATTGCCTGATGACCAGGCTACCATTACCGAGCGTTCTAATTCGGTTTCTAAATGGTGCGCGGGGTTTGCTAGTGGTTTAGGTATAGGTGGAGTCGATAAGAAATTGAATTTGACTAGTGAGGGAGATGAATTTGTTAGAGATGTAGTTGCAATATCACGAACGGAAACTACAGTCGATGAAGGAGAAAATGCTGAGGTTGCTTACTTTGAGATTGTTGAATATATACGCGTCGGTGTAATTTTTATTCATAGGCAAATACATGAAATACAAAAAACAAATACTAATAGAGAAGAGATTGTGCATTGATAGATATCAAAGAATTTAAAAATCGCCGTAAACGACTTATGGATATGATAGGTTCAGATAGCATAGCAATATTACCAACTGCATCAATTTCTATTCGTAATCGCGACGTTGAATTTCCATTTCGCCCAGACAGTGATTTTTTCTACTTAACAGGTTATCCAGAACCAGAAGCCGTTGTAGTTTTAATACCTGATCGCGAAGAAGGAGAATGCATATTATTTTGTCGTGAACGAGATGAAAAGATGGAAGCATGGCATGGGCGTCGTTCTGGCCTTGAAGGAGCGATAAAAATTTATGCAGCAGATGACGCTTTTCCTATCGAAGATATGGATGATATTTTACCCGGACTAATAGAAGGGCATGAGCGAATTTATTACAACATGGGCAACGATCAAAATTTCGATCAAAGAGTGCTCGGTTGGGTAAATCAAATTAGAGACAAAGTTAGAACAGGAGCCACTGCTCCTGATGAATTTATTTCGCTTAATCATTTTCTGCATGAGATGCGATTATATAAAAGCCGTTACGAAATCAAATTAATGCGTAAAGCCGCTGAGATTTCTACCAAAGCACATAAACGAGCGATGAAGAACTGCAGGCCAGGGATGTATGAATATCAATTGGAGGGAGAATTAATATCTGAATTTATTCAAAATGGTGCGCGCTATGCAGCCTATCCATCAATTGTTGGTTCGGGTAAAAATGCATGTATTTTGCATTATACAGATAATAGCGATGAGATAATTGATGGCGATTTGTTGTTAGTCGATTCAGGCGCAGAGTATCAGTGTTATGCCAGTGATATTACACGCACATTTCCTGCTAATGGGAAGTTCTCCAAGGCACAGCGCGATATTTACAATTTGGTTTTATCTGCGCAATCAGCTGCTATTAACGAGATTAAGCCTGGTAAGCATTGGAATGAACCGCACGATGCAGCTGTTAGAGTATTAACAGAAGGGATGGTTGAATTAGGCATACTGAAAGGCGACCCAGAAAAATTAATAAAAAATGATGATTATACGCAATACTTTATGCATCGAACTGGTCACTGGCTCGGCATGGATGTTCATGATGTTGGTGATTATAAGCTTGATGGTGAATGGAGAATGCTCGAAGCTGGTATGGTAATGACTGTAGAACCCGGTCTTTATTTGCCCGCGAATTCAGAAAATCTACCTAATCAGTGGCGAAACATTGGTGTGCGAATTGAAGACGATGTTTTAGTAACGAAAGATGGATATGATATTTTAAGCAAAGATGCTCCCAAGGTAGTTGATGAAATTGAGGAACTAATGGCTAATGCAGGATGATTACGATGTTGTAATTGTCGGCGCAGGTATGGTCGGAGCAAGCCTCGCATGTGCGATAGCCCCTACAAATCTTTCAATTGCACTAATTGAATCTGTTAGTCCAAGCGAGGATTGGCAACCAAGTTATGATGATAGGGGAATTTCTCTTTCCCCTTCTTCAAAACGAGTACTTGAGCATATTGGTGTATGGAGAGATATATGCTTGCATACAACACCAATCAAAAAAATACATGTTTCCAATCAGAAGAAATTTGGTTTTACTCATTTAGCGGCATCTGAGGCAGACGTCTCGGAACTAGGCCACGTAGTTATTG
>JAAZZI010000089.1 GCA_014239225.1 Gammaproteobacteria bacterium | reverse complement strand
AGAACTGCAATTAAATCGACAAAGTACACACCCCATTTACCAAAAATACGCCCGCTATGTAAATCAAGTAAAGTCCTTTCAGCTGTTAGTCCAGTTCCACGATATTGTTCTAAGATGTTAGTTTTTAATGGCTCTGTAATTTTAGATGTTGAAGACCAATTTGCATTTATAAAGTCATATTCACCCCATTGAAGGATGTCTAGATTTACACGGTAGTAACCATGCGCTGACTTGATAATAATGTTGTCTTGTTCGTCATATCCGATCTCTGTCATCCCTGCAGGAACACCTTCAGCACCCGTGAGCAACTCCAATATTTCTCCTTCTTTATTCAATAGCATCAGTTTGCCATCATATGCAATAACATAGGTATCATTAATTTTGACCATGCCGACAAGTTCATTGGTGTCATTTATAATTTCTTTGTTATTAAAATATATACGTTTACCAACTTGTATGACCCAATTATTTGATGAGAGGTAACCTATCGGTTCCGACTTAGGATTTACTTGATAAAGGTTGAGTAACCAATCTACTTTTATGTAAGTTGTATTTAGCTTGAGTTTTTCACTATGATTTAGTGCAATACCGCTAATAGCAAGAAATACAACAAATAGCGCTATATATGTACCAATTTTTTTGTGCCACTTTTGTATAAATGTAAACATTATTTTCTCTGAAATTATTTATTATCTACATAACTATCTAAGAACAAGGCAAGACGCGCTAATTTTGTTAGTGCATTTACAGATAATGTTGCACCTGAAATACCATCTATTTTTCGATCAAGATTTCTTTCAGTTGTTAGGGTTGCGTCTTTGAATTGATCTGTAAAAAAGGGATATCTGACTTCCCATCCTCTCGATTCTCTAAAAATAAGTACTTTCACATCCAAAATTTTTCCATTAGAAGTTACTAGGCCAACAGTAATTGGTTTGTCTCTGCCAATTTCTTCTAATATCCAAGCACGTTTTGTATTGTTATCCCAGTACCGAAGACGAAGTACTTTCATATCATGTCCAAGTATATTCTTAATCTCTGTTTTTAGATTCTTTTTAATCCATAGTTTTTTTGGTTCGGGAGGATTCCCATTAAATACCTGTGCCAGAAATCTTTCTGGTTCAAGATAGATCCCTTTGCCAAATGAGCCACTACTCCAAAACAGAGTAAAAATAAGACTTAAGATATAAATATTTTTTTTATACATAAATTAATGTCTCTAAGCATACAAAAAAAAGAGGGCACTAAAAAGCGCCCTTTTAAATATCACCACGAGGATATTATCGCGTTTAACGATAATTCATAAAATTAATTACTAGAATCGATAGCCCACACCTAAGTAAAAGTTATCTGCGGAGGTGCTGGCGTCAACATCTTTTACCGTTTCATAAGTAGCTTTGAATACAACCTGATCGACTGGCCAGTAATTAACACCTGCTGAGTAACGTTCTTCCTCAAATCTTGTGCCAGTTCGACTACGATCAATTTCTTCGTATCTAGCGTATACCCCTAAATCTCCTATACCAGCTTTGAAACGATAAGCGGGCTCAATATACCAACCGTCAGAATCTTTTCCATCCGTCGCAAGGTCTCTTTCCATGTCCCAACCAGCATAGAGCGCACGTAAGCCTAAACCTGAATTATGCTTATAGTCGAGATGAGCACTAAATAATGTTGCTTCGTTTGAACCCTGATCCGTAGTTGTTGCTTCTATGTTAGATTGCTGATGAAGTGATGCAGATAGTTCTAAGCCCGGAATACCCGTATAGCGTATACGCGCAGTTCCAGCTGGATGCTCAGCATTTGCTTCAGCTACTTTTTGTCGCCCAGAGCGAATATTTGTAGTGGTTTCCATGCCAGAATGAAGAACGATATCGTAGTTTACGCCTGGCGCAAATTCACCATTAAAGCCAAAACCAGCTTCCCACCATGTTGCTGGGATGATTCTCGATTCGACCGCATTACGCTCGACGCCGTAAAATGTGTTCGGTTCATGTGTAACATTGATAATACCGATTGGAAGAATGTCTAGACCAGCGCGAAAACGATGTCTGTCAGTGAGATCAATCTCAATCCATGCTTGCTCCAATTCAACCTCACCTGGCTGACCTTCACCGGCAAGAGTATGTTCTAACTCCATTTCTGAGAAGAAATGAACTCTGTCATTAAAGTCATGACCAAAATAGAGGACAAATCGGTGAAAGTCTATTTGGTCAGTTCCATCGCCGCTTCTGTAGTGTAGTTCGCCATAGCCACCAAGCTGTGTATTATCGGCCCATGATGCCCCGCCAGCAGAACCCGATTCTACAGCTTCTGCCGTAGCCTCTACAGCTTCTGCCGTAGCCTCTACTTCATCAGCTGTTTCACCAAGTTTCTGCTGCAGTTGCTCGATAACTTTCTGTTGTTCTTGAATTGTCTGCCACATTTCTTCAGCAGTAGGCACAGCTTTTACATTCATGACAAAAAGCATAGATAAAGCTATATAGCTAACTAGCTGATATAAATAAATATTTAGTCTCATAAAACCCTCTTAATTTAATTAAATAATAATACGAATGATTATCAGTAAGATTCTATACTAAATAAGAATGATTATCAATTAAGAATATCTATTAAATAAAATACATTGTGTAAATTGTCGTAGACAATATTTTTTAGATGAATACTTTTAGGTAACTTTCTGATCCAATGATAAACATAGTGAATTAAAAAATGAGTGATTCGGTTACTTCAAATAGTTATCAAATTCAATCTATTAGATATAAATAGTATTAAAAAGACCAAGATTGATTAGTTAGTATGAAAATATTAAATAATGAATTAAGTAATATTAAAGATAGGTTTGAAAAAAAATATTAATTTGATGATGATGTGATATTAGATACACTACTAATGTAATATAAAAATTAAATTAAATCTTCAATAAAGCAGGAGTTGTATAACAATGAGTAGTGGTAAAGTTAAGTGGTTCAACGAATCAAAAGGTTTTGGTTTCATCGAGCCAGATGAAGGCGGCGATGACATTTTTGTTCATTTTTCTTCTATTAAGGCCGAGGGTTTTAAGACGTTAAATGACGGACAAGCTGTTACGTATAATGCAGAGCAGGGACCAAAAGGTTTGCATGCCGTTGAGGTTGAACTTACATCGTAACCGAAGAAATTTATAGCAAAAGTTTTGTTATAGTGTTCAAGGTATTTAATTTTAAGTCCTCGTCAGTTTCAATTTCTAATATTATTGGATTGTATACTATCTATTCATCTTCTATGACACCTAGTTATGCCCAATATTAGGGATTAAATTATGGCATTATGGGAACAAGTTTTACTTGGGATTGCAGCATTTGTAATTGTATTTTTATTTTGGCCCGGCGCAAAAAAAGCAATGGAACAAAGTAAGCAAGCAGAAAACCCAGACTGGAGCGGGGCATTATTACCCATCGGTGTCGTTATATTCTTTATCTTTATGTTAATTATGTTTTCTAGGGGTTGATTCAAATATTATGATTTTATATAAAAAATTATTTTCTATTTTATTGAGTTTAGTAATTTTAAATTCTCCTGTGACTTTAGCGGAAGATGCGGTCGATGAAATGTTAAGTGCAGGCGAACTTCTTAAAAGTTGCGAAGAAAATTCTACCCCAGGCGCACCCAACCAATATTGTATGCAATATTTATTTGGTTTTATTCAGTCAGTATTGATGATACAGCAGGCCGAACAGAGCCCACCAATTTTTTGCATTAATCCCCAGGTGACACCTATACAAGAAGCAACTGATAATATGATTGCCTATTTACGCGGTCAATCTTCTCGCTCAAATGAAGAAGCTCAAAAAATAGTGTTAGAGGGACTAAGCAAGACTTACCCATGTAGTACTGTTGGGAGTCAGATTTAATATCATAGTAATTA
>JAAZZI010000088.1 GCA_014239225.1 Gammaproteobacteria bacterium | reverse complement strand
ATCAGCCAACTCTTTAAATTGAGAAAAAACTGCATTCAATTCTTCTTCTTTTTCAAAACTAATACCCAATTCCTCCAGTCTTGTACGAAAAGCATTACGTCCAGAATGCTTACCCAAAACCATTCTATTCGCATTCCATCCAACATCTTCAGCGCGCATAATCTCGTAAGTTTCACGATTTTTCAAAACACCATCTTGGTGAATGCCAGATTCATGTGCAAATGCGTTTACCCCAACAATAGCTTTATTTGGTTGCACAGGAAAACCTGTAATGGTCGAGACGAGTCGAGAGCAATGCACAATCTGTCTTGTATCTAGTTTGGTATCACAAGTGAATACATCCTTCCTAGTCCTTACTGTCATAACTACTTCTTCAAGAGCTGCATTACCAGCGCGTTCTCCTAAACCATTTATCGTGCATTCAACTTGTCTCGCGCCATTCAAAACAGCTGCCAAAGAATTACCTACCGCAAGTCCAAGGTCATTATGACAATGCACTGAAAATACGGCTTTGTCAGAATTTGGTATGTTCTCAATCAGATTTCCTACTAATTCTCCAAAATATTGCGGTAAGTTATACCCGACTGTATCTGGTATATTAATAGTTGTTGCGCCTGCGTTAATTACTGCCTCAATAACACGACATAAAAAATCGAATTCTGAACGTCCCGCATCTTCAGGAGAAAATTCAATATTATCTGTATATTTTCCTGCTCTTTTAACTGACTTAACCGCATTTTCAATAACTTGTTCCGGATCCATGCGTAATTTTTCACGCATATGTATTGGCGACGTAGCAAGAAAAGTATGGATACGAAAAGATTTCGCCGGCTTTAGTGCTTCTGCAGCACAATCTATGTCTTTGTTTAACGCTCTCGCTAAACCACAGACAGTGCTCTCTGTAATTAATTCAGATACTGACTTAACAGCTTCAAAATCTCCAGGACTTGCAATTGGAAAACCCGCTTCAATAATATCAACATGCATTTTTTCTAATGCCTTCGCGATACGAAGTTTTTCATCTTTAGTCATTGAAGCGCCCGGACTTTGTTCTCCATCACGCAAAGTCGTATCAAAGATAATTAATTTATCTTGCATCTTTTCTTGCTGCGCGATGACGGCGTAATAAAATTAGTGTAAAAATTGGCCCAGAAACCACATATATTGCTGCCAAAAGGAACAAAATTGATGCTGGCTCTATTGCAACCAAAACAAATATAGGAACTATAATAAGAAAAGCCACAAAGGGAATACGATTCTTAAGATCAAATTCTTTAAAGCTGTGATATCGAATATTGCTGACCATTAATAACCCCACAATAACTGTTACTAGGAAACATACAAATTCAATCGTTTTGCCGTCAATTAAGTCGTAACTGCTTCCAAACCAAACTAATGACCCTAATACTGCTGCCGCACCAGGACTTGGCAACCCTTGAAAAAAACGTCTATCAATACTTGTTGCTTGGGTATTAAAACGCGCTAATCTTAACGATGCACAGACCGTATATACAAAAGCAGCTAACCAGCCTAATTTTCCCATCCCAAATAAGGCCCACTGGTACATTACTAATGATGGGGCCAAGCCAAATGAAATCATATCCGACAAACTATCATATTGCATTCCAAATGCACTTTGAGTATTTGTTAGTCGAGCAATTCGGCCATCCATACCATCAAGTACTATTGCAACAAAAATTGCAATAGCGGCAGACTCGAACTGTTGATTCATTGCTGCAACAATCGAATAAAAACCAGAAAATAATGCCCCTGTTGTTAGCAAATTAGGTAACAAATAAATGCCACGTCTAAGTTTCGTCACTATCCTTAACACCACTTTATTAAAAATATTGTATAAGGAAGTTTACCCTTGATAGTTATTAACTTAAACAGGGAAAGAAAAAAACTTAATTATTACAACTGGTCTTTTATAGAGCTCTGTGGTTCTGAATGTATTAATTCGGCTAATATGGTACTACCTGAATCCACAAATTGCCCAACCTCAACAAAAACTTTAGATTCAATTGGCAAAAAGAGATCAATCACACCACCAAAGCAGAGGTAGCCGCAACGTTGTCCTTGCCCAATTCGTTCACCAGAATTTAAATAGATATGAGACTTGTGCATGATATTTCTGAACCTGATTGCAGTAACAATATTGTCACCTTCATCAGATTGAACATGAAAATCGAGATGTCTATGTGATTCATTTTTAGAAGGAGCATTATACCATTGCTCAATAACCTTACCTTCGATAGGGCTACGCAATGAATAAATATCGGTAATACGCATTACAATTCGAATACGTATAGCATCAACATCCAAACGAATTTCTTTTGCTTTGCTAACTTTTGTTACAACCCCATGCACCGGACTAACAACAGCTAGTGGTTGTGATGGTATTTCGCGATGAGGATCTCGAAAAAGATAAATAGCAATTAATAGTATAGCTAAAAATAATGAAAATAATAAAATGGTAGAGAAAAATTTTGCGAGGAGAACAATCCCAAAAATAATAATTAATATTAACCAAGTTTCTCTTGCTATAAAAGGATAATAATTACTTGGCATTTAATATTAAACTCAAAAAAATATTTTCTTAAGAAATCTATAGTTCTCTATTAATTCTTTTTCTCATCTACTAACTTATTTTCTCCAATCCATGGCATCATAGATCGTAATTTTTCTCCAATAATTTCGATTCCATGCTGACGACTTGTACTTCTTTTTTCCTCCATCACTGGAGCGCCATTTTTGTATTCCGAAATAAATTCCCTTGCAAATTCGCCACTTTGTATTTCAGCTAAAATTTCTTTCATAACACGTTTCGTATCCTCAGTAATAACCCGGGGCCCGCGCGTAAAATCTCCATACTCAGCGGTGTTTGAAATAGAATAACGCATGTTAGCTATACCGCCTTCATAAATTAAATCAACAATCAACTTTGTCTCGTGCAAACATTCAAAATATGCCATCTCGGGTGCGTAACCTGCTTCCACTAAAGTTTCAAAACCAGCCTGTATAAGAGACGTTATTCCTCCACAAAGTACTGTTTGTTCACCAAATAAATCCGTTTCCGTTTCTTCTTTGAATGTAGTTTCTATAATTGCTGCACGTCCGCCTCCGTTAGCCGAGGCATAAGACAGAGAAAGTTCTTTAGCGTGGCCAGAAGCATCTTGAAATATAGCAATCAATGATGGAACTCCGCCGCCACTTACATAAGTAGCGCGCACTAAATGCCCCGGACCTTTTGGAGCAACCATTATTACATCAAGATCGTTGCGAGGAATAATTTGTTTAAAATGAATATTAAAACCATGTGCAAAAGCAAGTGTTGCGCCATTTTTTATATTTGGTTCAATCTCATTTTTATATAAAACAGATTGGTGTTCGTCAGGCGCTAATAACATAATTACATCAGCAGAAGAAACGGCTTCTGAAATTGATTTAACTTCCAGCCCGGCAGATTTTGCTTTTTCAATAGATGATGACCCCTCAGGTAAACCAACGCATACATCAATGCCAGAATCTTTAAGATTGTTTGCATGTGCATGGCCCTGAGAACCATATCCAATTACCGCTACTTGTTTGCCTTTTATAATTGCTAAATCGGCATCTTTATCATAATAAATATTCATGGAACTTCTCTCATTAAAAATATGGGTTAAGATTGTATTGCTTTATCACTAAGTGATATTGCTGATGCACCAGAACGAACAACTTCAAGTATTAGACGATCATCTAATGTAGTTATAAAAGCATCTATTTTCTCGCATGTATCGGTAATCTCGATTGTATATAAATTATCATTTACATTAACAATACGACCATAAAAGGTATCAACTATGCGTTTTATAGCATCATGATCTTCTTTAACTTCTGCAACTAATTTAATTAACAATAATTCTCTTTCAATATGCTCATATTCA
>JAAZZI010000087.1 GCA_014239225.1 Gammaproteobacteria bacterium | reverse complement strand
TACTCTTTTATGCTGCTATTATCCCGTTATTAGACTGTAAAGCTAGGCGCTATTTATAAAATACTAACTAATTAATACGGGAAGACTCAAAAATGAGAAATTCAAAAATAGGTCTATTTTATATAATTACGCTTTTCTTTGGAATTTATGCGGGTAATGTTTATTCAGTGGCGCTTCCACAGGCAGCAGGCAATAGTTTTGCGATAAGTTCACCCAATGATGCAAATCTCCTGTTTCAGGATCAAATACAACTTCAAAACTTCCAGCAGCAACTATTAACAAGTCCCTGTCAGGGAGCACAGTTGAATGAATGCAATCCTAATGCGGTTGTAATCAAGCAAAATATAGAACACACAAGAAATATAAATCATTAAGTTAATAGAGGAGTCGCTCCATATCTATAGGACTAGTTAATTTTTTATAAAGATTGCGGCTCTTCATATATTAGTCAGACATATAAACTTAAAAATTAAAGGAAAAAAATAATGCAGAACAAATTAAAGACATTCATTGCGGTTGTTGTTTTTTTAATGAGCAGCTATTCAGCTAGTGTTTATTCAGCGGCGCTTACACAAGCAACCGATAATAGTTTTGCCCCGGGCGGGTCAGCTAATGATGTGACTCTTCTGCAGGATAGTCTCATTACCATACAGGGCTTCAATGAATGGGCGCGCCTTGAGCATGGCTTTGTTCGTGGATCTGTAGTAATCCAGGCCCTAGAGAATGAAGGCCCTTTCGCTGCATTAGCTGCTGCTTTTTTATCTTCGGAGTTGCGTGGTATGGAGAGTGAGGAGGAACATTATCTATGGCATAGCTATGAAGATCGGTACCTAAATGCTAAATATCAACAGTATCAGGAAAGAGAGGAAGCTGCTGGTAGAGAGGACGGAATGCTCAGTCATAGAGATTTTGATAGGAGGTTCAGTCCTCATGAGGACAATATGGATGGCGGCACCATCGACACCATGGACCCTGCCGACTATGAAGGTTATGCACTAAACGGTCAGGCACGCAGAAAGATGATTCGTTTATCTGATCTATTTGATGTCAATGAATACAGTAGTGCCGATAACCATGGCGAGGGCACAGCAAAACCAGCACGAGCCCGCTCACCCTGGGATAATATGTTTGTCTTCGGCAGTGGCGGATACCGCAATCAGGATGTCGACAGTGTCGGCACCACACCCGGTAGTGAAACCGATAGCATTCAGGGTAGTATTGGTATCGCGACTATGCTCTCAACTGAACTCACCTCAGGAATCTCATTGACGATAGCAGATTCAGATAGCGAGGCCGATACAACAATATTTAATACCGGGACTTTTGTGCCCTTTGAAAGTGATGCCAGAAGCTACACCTTCTCACTGTTTACCACTTTTAGTGATTTAGAAGGTTATAACTTCTCTGGTGCCTACAGCTACACCCATACCAGTACCGATATGATTCGGCGTACCGCATTTAATGATATTGGCGGCGGCGGTGATTTATTCGTCCAAGCCAATGCCGATGATGTCGACTCCGGTACACACAACTTTTCTTTAAGTGGTAGTTACACCCGTTTTGAAGGCAGCGGCTGGATGTG
Source organism: Gammaproteobacteria bacterium (assembly GCA_014239225.1). GTDB lineage: Bacteria > Pseudomonadota > Gammaproteobacteria > Eutrophobiales > Eutrophobiaceae > UBA11869. The sequence goes on along the minus strand of JAAZZI010000087.1, from coordinate 2,401 downwards.
GGGGCCAAACGCCTCTTTGAGTTTTGGTTTTGGCGAGACTGATGCCTACACCGAAGCCGGTGGCGGCACCAATGTGAATCTCTCTGTTGGTGAGTCAGAATATAGTTTCTGGTCATTCACGGCTGGGGTACATGGCTCTAAATATTTTAAATTAAGTGATAACGCAAAACAGAAAACACTGCTTAACTTTGGAGCTAACTGGGTACACACAGAGAGTGAAACTGATAATAATGTATTAATCACTCAGGTTGATACCGGTGTAACCACCACAAGACTAGCAGGAACAGAAGCGGCCAATAAACCGGGCGATGATTATCTGCAACTTAGCTTGGGGTTAAATCACAATATCGGTGACAGGACGCGCTTAGGTGTCAGTCATTCGATGGAGCTTTTAAGGAATAATAGTTTTGCTTACTTTTTTGGTCTTAACTTCTCACATGTTTGGGATTGATAACTGTTAAAAATTAAAGGAAAAAAATAATGAGAAAAAATCTTATAACATTTTGTATATTAAGTTTGTTTGCGTTCAGCCAAGCCAGTTATGCTGAATGTAATCAGGGAGGAGAGGGCGATAATATACTGGGTACTTTAGTTGGTGCTGCCTTAGGGGGTCTGGTTGGCTCACAAATAGGTGGTGGTACCGGCAATAAGATTGCCATCGGTGCAGGTGTATTGGCTGGCGGCTTCTTTGGTAACAAAATTAGCAAATCAATGAATTGTGCTGACCAGGAAAAACACTACACAACAACTCAAAGCGCACTAGAATCTCAAAAAGTAGGGGAAACCTCATCTTGGGCAAATCCAGATACTGGTCATAAAGGTGAAGTCACGCCAACACGTACATATCAATCGGCAGAGGGCGCGCCTTGTCGTGAATTTACTCAGACAATTTATGTAGAAGGAGATTACGAACAGGTCGATGGTAAGGCTTGTCGTAACAGCAAAGGCGCATGGGAAGTTGTTAGTTAGAGGTTTTTGCCTCTAATATTTTTAAGCTAATAGCTACTGATAATGATGCATAAATTATTATTAGCTTTTGCTTTGGGAGTTATTGTGAATCTCATCCTCCCGTTGACAACATCAGGCATGTCACCAGGTTCTTCCGGCTCACCACCACCATCCTCAGGAGGCTGTACTGCACCTTCATGCTCGTCCCCTCCAATGCCGCCATCCGGATGCAGTGATTCAAGCTGTATGCCGATGCCACCATCATACAACTCGTATAACTCGGAAATGGTCGGCGGTTATAGCCAATGCAATTTGCCTGCTATATTAAAACAAAGACATGAAGAACGACTTAAAGTACTGAATAAAAGTATTTGTGTTACAAAAGAAGAGAAAGAAAAATTTGAATTATTAAATGATGACTCATGTGGTGATTTAAAATTATCAAAACAAGAATGTGATGAACATAAAATGACATTAGAAAATGAGCTTAAAGAACGTGAAATTGAACGAGGTAAATTAATAACTGTGTTATGTCGGCCTCAGCCATTTGATGATAGTTGTGATGATTATATTTATGACGATTAAAAGAAATGATATGCATCATAATATATGGAGAAAAGTTTTGGGATTATTCCTTGTGCTTTTCTTTGTACAATTATAAAGGGGTGGGGGATGACTAATAAACTAATCAAATTATTTTTTCCGGTATTACTTTTTAATCTCGCATACAATCAACATGGCTTCACAGCATCACCCCCATCACACGATATGTCATCATCAGGCATGTCACCACAATCCCTGATAGTACCTCAAGACATCACACCGCAGGGGGTTAAAATTAAAATACCTACTGTTGATCCGCATAACAATAATATAATTACGCACAACATCAATACAAACCCACATCATTCTCTGGTTATACCTGGCGTTGGTGTTATTTCAATTACTCCGCATAACAATAATATAATTACGCACAACATCAATAAAAAAACACTTTATTCTCTGGTTATACCTGGCGTTGGTGTTATTTCAGTTTGCAATGACAAAGCGATCGAAAAGGATGTTATAAATATTGATAAAGGAGCTTCAGCTACTCCGCATAACAATAATATAATTACGCACAACATCAATACAAACCCACTTCATTCTCTGGTTATACCCGGCGTTGGTGTTATTTCAATTACTCCGCATAACAATAATATAATTACGCACAACATCAATAGAAAAAAACTTTATTCTCTGGTTATATCTGGCGTTGGTGTTTTTTCAATTAGCAATGACAAAGCGATCGAAAAGGATGTTATAAATATTGATAAAGGAGCTTCAGCTACTCCGCATAACAATAATATAATTACGCACAACATCAATACAAACCCACTTCATTCTCTGGTTATACCCGGCGTTGGTGTTATTTCAATTACTCCGCATAACAATAATATAATTACGCACAACA
>JAAZZI010000086.1 GCA_014239225.1 Gammaproteobacteria bacterium | reverse complement strand
CATTTGGTATAATAAGGCAAGTACCCATGCAATACTAAAGTACATGATACCTTGAGCAAACCTTTGAGCAACATCTGACATTTCAAGTCCAGGTGTGTCTTGAATGATTTGAGCAGGATTAATTATATAAGCAATGATAAAAAATGACTGTGCAGCAAGAGCTAACCACAAGATAGTTTGACAAACTTTATCATTTGTTCCCCATGTACTCTCTGCTTTATCAAAATTAAGTGGACCTAATCCTCTAAATCTTGCTATTAAGACTGCAATCAGATTAATTGAAAAGATAACGGTACCTGACCACATTTGTTGATCAGCAGGTAATGACATTTGGCCCATTACACTCCATATAACAAAGAGTATTGAGAGTGGTATTGCATAAGCGAAATATCCACGCTCAAGTCCTTTGTAGCCCATGTAAATTATGCCCGCAACAGCACCAAAATTCATCATTCCATACCATCCTAAGAACCATTTATTTGTATCGTTGTCTTCTAAAGATGGATATTGAGATATAATATACTCGGGATTAAAAAAATTTATTATGCCGTATAAAGCCAATATTGCATAAGAAATACCGAGACATGCTTGTACAAGCTTATCGTCAGTTTTAAACATATTAATTACTCCATTTATTTATTTGTAAGGGAGGATATTTAACTAAATTCGTTAAAATGAAAGTTAATTTTCAATGATTTGTGCATAAATTTTATAACCAGTTTTATCTAATTTAATGTATATTTGGAGCATAAAAATTTAATAATTATTAATAAAACAGATTAACAAAAGATATTATGCAATTGATTCAATTGATTATTGATGGTGTGGCGTCAGGGTGTATTTACGGTCTTGTCGCTCTTGGTTTTGTTCTGATTTACAAAGCAACAGAAACTATTAATTTTGCACAAGGCGATATTCTTATGCTCGGTGCATTTGTTGCCTTTTCACTCATAGGTGTTCTTGGCTTAAACTATATTGTTGGATTCGCACTAACGGTGATTATCATTGCAGCATTTGGATTTCTTCTTGATGCCACGGTAATTCGCCAAATCATTGGACAACCACCATTTGCAACTGTTATGCTTACTATCGGTCTAGGATTTATCTTCAGAGGATTTGCATCTATATTTTGGGGCACAGATATTTATTCATTTAGCACGCCCTTCTCAGGAAAAATTCTTCAAACGAGTGGGCTCGTAATTTCTTATGTAAACCTTTCAATTATCATTGGAACAGCAATCCTTATGATTATTCTGTTCTCTTTTTTTACTTTCACAAAAATTGGTGTTGCAATGCGTGCATCATCTGAAAATCAATTAGCTGCATACTATGTTGGTATACCCGTTAAATTTATATTTTCATTAATATGGTCTATTTCAGCTGGAGTTGCAGCAGTAGCTGGTGTCTTACTGGCACCAATTACATTGGTTGATACATCTATTTCATTAATTGGATTAAAAGCATTTGCTGCAGCTGTTCTTGGTGGGTTTGGTTCGATTCCTGGCGCAATAGTTGGAGGAATTATTATTGGTATTGTTGAACAATTGTGTGGAACTTACGAAAATTACATATTTGAAGGTGTTAGAGAAATTTCAGCATACTTGGTTCTAATATTAACACTGATCATTTATCCTCGAGGTTTATTCTCTGACAAAGCAGAGGTTAAAAAAGTTTAATGAGATTTATTTTTAAAACTAAATATGACCAAGACATTAGTGTCACAAGGCATGGAGGTGATCGTTTTTGGTATTCATTACTTATTATTGGCATGCTTTTCATGCCTTTGTTGATAGATGATTTTTACCTGGGAGAAATTTCATATATTTGTATTCTTGCAATCGCTGGAATTGGTCTAATGATTTTATCTGGGTACACTGGACTTGCTTCATTAGGACATGCCGCATTTCTTGGAATCGGTGCCTATACACACGCATTTTTATTAACACACGGAATTCCATTTATCCTATCTATTCCGATCGTTATTATCGTTTCATTCTTGGTTGGTGCAATTATTGGAATACCAATTCTTAGGTTGTCGGGAATGTACCTAGCGATTGCCACACTTGCATTGTGTTTTATTGCAGAACATGTCTTTATACGCTGGGAACATTTTACAGGTGGAAATCGCGGATTAGCAGTTCCTTATGAAGAAATCTTTGGAATAAGTTTAACCAACAGTGCTGTATTCTATTATCTTTGCTTATTCTTTTTAATTATTTCAATGTTTGCAGCTATTAATATTTTGCGCTCACCAACAGGTAGAGCATTTGTTGCAATAAGGGATAGTGAAATTGCAGCTCAGAGCCTTGGAGTTAACTTGGGTATATACAAAGCTCTTTCATTTGCTATTTCAGGCGCATTTACTGGCCTTGCTGGAGCATTATTAGCTCACTACATAGGCTATCTTGCCCCAGATATATTCAATATATTTCTTTCACTAACATTATTACTTCTAATTGTTGTCGGTGGAATGGGAAGTCTTCATGGAACAATCTTTGGAGCAATATTTGTAGGTTTCCTACCTCAGCTTATTGCCATCTGTCGTGATTATTTGCCAAGCTCAATTGGATCTCAACCTGGATTAGAGCCAATGTTATTTGGAATGATATTAGTCTTATTTATTTTATATGAGCCTCTTGGAATTTATGGAAGATGGATAAAAATAAAGCTATTCTTTGAGATGTTTCCAACTTACAAAAAACAAACTTTTAAAAAACAGAAGGTATTTAATAAAACAGATCGAGTTTAATGAGTTATTTTGAAATAAAAGATATAACAGTTACATTTGGGGGAGTTAAAGCTCTCAACAATGTTTCTTTCTCTGTTAATAAAGGCGAAATTTTTACAATTATAGGACCAAATGGAGCTGGCAAATCAACACTATTTAACGTGATAAGTAGAATTTACGAGCCAGGTAATGGAGAAATACATTTTAATAATCAAAATATATCTAAAAGCAAACCACATCAAATAGCAAGACTTGGTATTGCAAGAACATTCCAGAATCTTGAATTATTTGAAAATGCTACTGTTCTTCAGAACTTACTACTTGGTAGGCACATCTATAAAAAATCAAATCTATTAAATGAACTATTCTTTACTCCAAAGGTGAAAAAAACTGAACTAGAACATCGATTAAAAGTAGAAGAAGTAATTGATTTTCTAAATCTCCAGCATTATCGCGATATTATAATTTCTGGCCTGCCTTATGGTGTTAGAAAAAATGTAGAACTTGCACGTGCACTTTGTACAAATCCAAAACTTTTGCTTCTTGATGAACCATCTTCTGGACTAACTAATGAAGAAACAATTGATTTAGGATTTTGGATAAAAGATATTCAATCATTACTAAATATAACTGTTGTTATGATTGAACATGATATGAGCTTTGTAAATAAAGTATCAGACAGAGTTCTTGCTTTAAATTATGGAGAAATTATTGCAACAGGTTTACCTGAAGAAATTAAGAATAACGACAAGGTTAAAGTTGCTTATATGGGGGAGTAAGTCACATTTAAACAATTGATTTTATTGGTATTTTTTTTACGCATTGACGATGATTATTATTTATGTTATGAAAGATTACTTATGGAATTGTCATTCAGAAATGAGTTAAACTTGTTTTGGGGTTATACTCACTGTTTTTCACTTGTATCTCGTATTGATGAAGGTTTTGTCACCCTCTCTAATAATCTTGTACAGTTATTAACAAATAATGCAAATCTTTTATGTACACAATTCGCTACAGAAGCTTTATCATCATGGATTTATAATTTAATGAATGTTGGTTATAAAATCACGTGGTTTACAGATAATCAAAGAATTCTACACACTCCTTCAGCTGAAGAATATATGAATGTACAGTGTGATAAACTAGGTAATTGTAAATTGAAAAGTAAAGAAAAAACTTGCATAAAATACATCAGTTATCATGGTGTATGGGAAAAAACTACAATGGAGTTAATACATGATTTGAAAAGTACTGTTTATAAGAAAG
>JAAZZI010000085.1 GCA_014239225.1 Gammaproteobacteria bacterium | reverse complement strand
CTAGATAAATGCGCAAAACTCTTTGATAGTGGAAGACTAAAAATTCATATAAATCATATTATACCTCTAGAGGAAGCAGCTAATGCCCATACTATAATTGAAGAAGGTCATGCAATGGGAAAAATTGTTTTAGAAATAAAATAAAAATAGTGAAATTCTCATACTGGCATTTAATAAAATCAACACTATCTATAATAGTTCTTACTTGGTTTATATTTTCACTGATAATTTATTTTAATCAAAAAAATCTAATTTATGTTCCTAGTAAGGAATATATATCTACACCTGAATTTTATAATTTAGACTATGAAAATCATCTGCTTTTAACAAGTGACGGAGAAAGAATAAATTCATGGTGGATCCCTCATGAGAATTCACGTGCAACTTTACTTTTTTTTCATGGTAATGGTGGAAATATTTCAACAAGAATAGATAGTATAAATATTTTTCATCAACTTAAATTATCTGTTTTTATTATTGATTATCGCGGCTATGGTAATAGCTCTGGCTATCCGTCTGAAGAAGGTACATATATTGACGCTGAAACAGCTCTACATTTTCTTAAAAATGAAAAGAATATTAATGAGAATGAAATTATTATTTTTGGTCGTTCATTGGGCGGAGCAATTGCTATCTGGCTTGCACAAAAATATAAAATATGCGCATTAATAGTTGAATCTAGTTTTACATCAATAATAGATATGGGTAACTATAACTATCCTTACCTCCCAATCAGTTTACTAACAAAAATTTATTACCCGTCAATTAAAAGAATATCTAATATAAAATCGCCAATACTTTTTATTCATAGTAAGAACGATGATATCGTCCCCTATAGATTTGGTAAAAAACTATTTAAATTTGCTAATCCGCCAAAAAATTTTCTTGAGATCGATGGGCTCCATAATGATGGTTTTCTTACCAGCGGAGATAAATACATCAATGGCATCGATAATTTTATAAAATATACTTTAGAAAAATGAAATTACTATCTTTAATTGAAAAAACTGGTAACAAATTACCAGACCCATCTGTTTTATTTTTTGTGGGTACATTTCTTATATTTGCTTTATCGATGATAATTTCAAAGCTTAATTTTTCTATAACTGACCATAATAATAATCTTGTTATTGTTAAAAATCTTTTATCTTCAGATGGGGTGTGGTGGTTATTATCGTCAATGGTTAATAACTTTATACTCTTTCCCCCGTTAGGCATTGTCTTAGTTGGTATGCTTGGTATTGGTTTTGCTGAAAAAACTGGCTTTCTTCCGGCATTATTACATTTCGTAATCACGCGAATTCATGAACATTTGCTAACGCCGATAACTATGCTTCTAGGAATTCTTTCGTCTATTGCATTAGACGCAGGTTATGTTGTTCTCATTCCTATTGCAGCGGCACTCTATTCTTCCGCTGGCCGATCTCCTTTGCTTGGTATTGCAGTATCATTTGCGGGTGTATCAGCAGGCTTTAGTGCCAATATATTTATCACTGCTCTGGATCCGCTTCTTGCAGGATTTACACAAATTGGAGCAAGAATTATTGATCCAGACTATGTTGTAGCTGTTACTAGTAACTGGTGGTTTATGATTGCATCAACAATTATATTAACCTTAATAGGTTGGTATGTGACAGAAAGAATTGTTGAGCCTTCAGTAAAAAAAATTGCTATAAAAAAATATGAAAATACTAATAGTTTCATACAAAGTGAAAATTCAGCATTATTTTATTCATCACTCTCTCTTGTAACCCTATTAATTATTTTTTATCTTTTTACCGTATATGAAGACGCTCCATTATATGGAAACGGAGAGCATTTCCAAAGATGGGTTGAAGTAACAGTACCGCTACTTTTCATTACCTTTTTTATTCCTGGCCTCATCTATGGCATATTGGGCCAGAAAATTAATAATAGTCATGATATTGCGAAAATTTTAGGCCAAGTTTTAAGTAAATTAGGCCCTTACATTGTATTAGCATTCTTCGCAGCACAATTTATTGCTACTTTTAATTATTCAGGATTGGGTCATGTGCTAGCAATTGCTGGCGGGGGGTTCTTAAAGGGTTTAGAAATTGAAAATTCGCTTTTGTTGAGTTGCTTTATTTTGATGGCTGTTTTCATAAATCTTTTTATTGGTTCTTCTTCAGCAAAGTATGCATTTTTTGCTCCTGTATTTGTCCCAATGCTTATGCAAATTGGAATAAGCCCTGAATTAACTCAAGTAAGTTACCGAATAGGTGACTCAGTGAGCAATGTTATTACACCAATGAATCCTTATATGATTATTATCTTAATGGAAGTTAAAAAGTATGTTCGTGGTTCAGGCCTTGGTACTGTGATTGCCATGATGTTGCCATATACTATTTCATTTCTAATTGCATGGCTATTGTTGTTATTATTTTGGATTGAAATGAGTTGGCCGCTAGGCCCTGGTGGTGCGCTAGTATATCAGTTATAGTACTCTTAGTAATTTATGATATGATTTATATAAATACGAAAAGATTTAACTACTCATACGATCTAAATACTTAATATGCCTGAAAATAAAATCTATAAAATATTATTTCATAATCAAGGTAAAGTTTATGAAATATACGCTAAAAATGTTCATCATAGCGCCATGTTTGGTTTTGTCGAAATCGAAAAACTTCTGTTTGGCGAAAAAACATCAGTTGTAGTTGATCCGACTGAAGAAAATCTAAAAAATGAGTTCAATGGTGTTGAGAGGACATATATTCCAATGCATTCAATTATAAGAATTGATGAAGTTAAAAAACAAGGCTCTGCAAAAATTTCTGATGGTAACGATAAAAGTGAAAATATTATGCCCTTTCCAATTTACACAAAATCAAATACTGATGCTGATTCCCAATAGTCACGAAACATAAAATTATTATTTTATTGGCACCCAAAAGGACTTACAACAGAATCAGAAAAAATATTTGTCTCCAATGTTGAAGCATGTGTGGCTACAGCTTTTGCATTACCTTCCAGGTTATAGCCGCCCTCTAGAATTGAAACTAAACGATCATCGCAATATTCGCTTGCAATATTCATTACAATTTTTGTTAATGCAATAAAACCATTATCTGTTATATCAAAACATCCAAGCAAATCATTTATACGGCTATCAAATCCTGCGGAAATTAAAACTAAATCAGGTTGAAACTTTTTTGCTGCAGGCACCAATATATTATTAAATTCATCTATTATCATTTTGTCAGTTGCGCCGCATGGTAGATGAATATTTATATTATAACCTACCCCATCGCCTTTTCCCTTTTTTGAAGGATCGCCAGTTCCAGGATAAGCAAATTGATCATGAGTCGAAAAAAATAAGACGCTTGGATCATTGTAGAATATTGCTTCAGTCGAATTTCCATGATGGTAATCCCAGTCAACGATCAGTATTTTCTCTAGCTTATATTTTTTTTGTGCATATTTAGCTGCAATTGCAATATTATTGTAATAGCAAAAGCCCTCTTCTCTTCCTGTATTTAATGCATGGTGGCCTGGAGGTCTAGTAGCACAAAATACATTAGTGTTTTCTTTGGATACAACCCTATCAACACCCATAAGGCATGCACTTACACCTGCAGTAGCAACTTTATGCGCTATAGGGAACCTTTTTTTAATTTCCTGAATATGTTCATCACTATGGACTTTCCCTATCCATTCTAGGGCTTCAGTATCTGGACTTATCTGTCGTGTTATACGATATAAATCACGCTCAATTATGGCTTTTTGAATGTACTCCATTCTTTTTGGTGTCTCTGGATGACCGGGGCTAATATGGTGCTGTAAAAATATAGGGTCCACCAGTATAACAGTGTTATTCTTGATTAAATCAGGTGATCTGAAAAAATTAGATATTGGATTATTTGTTTTTTCTGCCGCCCCAAATCGTACTTGAAAAAAGAATAAAAGAGCTGAAATTATGCTGTTGATAAACTGTCTACGGTTCATTTTTTATAAAAAATTGTTAATTTAAGATAAACTAGCTCTAAATATGCTTATTGTAGAGGATTTTTATTCGTTCATGAAGATAAAATTAAATAGTATAAAGAAATTTAT
>JAAZZI010000084.1 GCA_014239225.1 Gammaproteobacteria bacterium | reverse complement strand
TAGAAATCACGCATCTTGTTAGATGCATCATTAAGTATTTTAGTAATATGGAGATTAATTATTTAGATTCAAGGCTGAACCAAGCATTTTTGCTGTAATATCAACAATAGGTATAACACGTTCATAATGCATTCGTGTCGGCCCAATAACGCCTAATACGCCAAGTATTTTCCCATCTACTTCGTATGGAGATGTGACAACACTGCAGTTGTCAAGAACATCATGGCCAGATTCTTCGCCAATAAAAATCTGAATACCATCAGCGCTAATCGCCTGCTCAAGTAAATGTAAAATATCTCTTTTTTGATTAAATGTATTGAATAGTTTCTTTAATTTATCTGCTTCGCAAAGTTCAGCAATATCCATTAAATTAGTCTCGCCAGAGAAAAATAATTCATCGCTATCAACTTTAGATTTTTCATAATCAAATGCTAATTGGGCCATCTCCATTGCTGTCTGCATTGACTGACTAAGCTGTTCTTTTGTTTTTTCTAATTCATCTAAAATATTAGCTCGAACATAAGTAAGATCTTTACCTGCGAAAATATCATTTAAATAATTAGATGCTTCTTGTAATTCAGAAGCCGAATATGTTCTGCTTGTATTGATAATTCTATTCTGTACCTCCCGATCATTAACAACCAGAATTACTAATACTCGATTCCCCGACAACACAACAAACTCGATGTGCTGAAGCTTGGATTGTTCGGTTCTTGGCAACATCACAACGCCTGCTAATTGAGTAATATCTGATAACATTGATGAGGTACGCTGCATTAGTACTTTAAAATCATTTCCAGGATCTAATTCTTTCGCTATTTTTTCTACTTCAATTGAATTTAGGTCATTAACTCTAAGCAAACTGTCAACAAATAATCGGTATCCTTTTGCAGTGGGGACACGACCAGCCGATGTATGGGGTGAATCTAAAAGACCAAAATCTTCAAGATCTGCCATAACATTTCGAATTGTGGCAGGACTCAAGTTTAGTGATGAATCTTTAGAAAGCGTCCGTGAACCAACAGGCGCGCCATCCTGAATAAAGTGCTCTACTAATGCTTTGAATAAATAGAGACTTCGTTCCGATAACTGAGAAGAATTTGTTTCTGGGCTCATGATACTTCGGCACTATGCCAGATAATGCTTCAAAATTCAGCACTCTCTCGTTGAGAGTGCGAAATATCATAACTAATTGTAATATATGAAAAAAATTAAATACCAAATTTAAAGAGAGAGTTGGTCATGATAGCTCAACATGCTATGTTTAACGTAAAATCTAATAAAGAAGATAAATAAATTATGTTTAATAGAATTGGGCTTATTACTACTTCTGGCGTTGAGGCCATTAAAACCACTTTTAATGAACTGGTTGATTACCTGCGCTCATGTGAGCGACAAATCATCTTAGATAAATGCTGTGCCAAATTAATAAATAGTGATGGTTACGAAATTTTTGATGCTAATGAGTTAGGTAATCACTGTGACCTTGTTATAGCTGTTGGCGGAGACGGAACAATGCTAAAAGCAACACATGCTCTTTGTGATTTTAATGTGCCATTGCTGGGAGTGAACCTTGGGCATGTCGGTTTCCTAGCAGACATCCCCGCTGACAATATTTCCAAAAATATGGATGAAATTTTGAATAATAATTACGTTGAGGACATTCGTTTTCTACTGAGTGCTCAGGTGTTTAGAAATAACAAGTGTATCTATGAGGATTATGCATTAAACGACATCGTTATCCAAAAATGGAATATCGCTCATTTACTTGAACTAGAAACATATATTAATGGTAGTTTCGTACATAAGCATCGTTCTGATGGAATGATCGTATCATCACCAACAGGTTCTACTGCCTATGCGCTTGCTGGAGGAGGGCCAATAGTCCAGCCTTCACTCGATGCAATGTTACTGGTTCCTATTTGTCCGCACTCTCTAACAAACAGGCCGATTGTGGTTGATGGTAAAAGCTCCATCGAAGTAGTTGTCACTACAAGAGAAACAGACAATGCACGACTTGCAATTGACGGAGAAGTTAGATTAGAACTAACCTCCGATGACAGCATTAAAGTTCACAAAAAAGACAAGAGCATTAAATTAATCCATCCCCCTGAACATGATCAATTTCATATCCTTCGTGAAAAATTAAACTGGAGCACATAAAATTGTTAGCTCAACTCATCATCAATGATCTGGCTATCATTAGTAAGCTAAGTCTTGACTTTGAATCTGGTATGACTGTTTTAACAGGCGAAACTGGAGCGGGAAAATCCATACTACTTGATGCTTTAGGATTAATACTTGGCGATCGTGCTGACACAAATATAATTAGAGGAAATTCCGAAAAAACGGATATTACCGCAATCTTCTTAATAAAAAATAACACTGCTGTAAGTGAAAAACTAAAGAGTACGGAAATCGAATCTAATAATGATGAATTATTCATAAGAAGAACAATTAGAAAAGATGGGCGTTCTCGTGCATATATAAACAATACCCCGGTACCTATTCAAACTCTTCGCGATATTGGCGAACACCTTATTGAGATACACGGACAACATGCTCACCAATCATTATCGCAATCCAAAACACAACGCGAACTACTTGATCAGTTCGGCCAATATAACTCAATTTTAACTAGCACGACGAGCATCTACCATGAATTAATGAATGTTAATAACCAAATTAAGCATTTAGAGGTTAATGGAGAAAATTACGAGTCAACACTGACATTGCTTAAATATCAAATAGAAGAATTGAATAAATCGGCGATAGAAGAATCAGAATACTCTAAATTATCAGAAGAATATAAAAGGCAATCACATTCACAACACATTTTAGAAACATCCCAAGAAATATTAAATGAACTATCTGAATCGGATTCTGCTATCAACACAAAACTTGCAAAGTGCCAAAATAAAATCAATGAGCTTTGTTTAATTGATAATTCACTCAATAATATACCGAATTTACTCGATACAGCATTAATCCAAGTTAATGAAACAACTGAAGAATTAAAAAACTATATCAATGGATTTAATCCAGATACAAGTAAGCTTAACTCATTAGAAAGTCGCCTAGATAAACTCAATGAACTGGCGCGAAAATATAAAACAAGACCTGAACAATTACCTGACCATTTAAATTTATTAATTACACAATTAGATAAGCTTGAAGGTAGCTTTGAGCAACAAGAAGAACTAAAACAAAAGAGAGAAGAACTAACTACTAAATATTACAAATTTGCCAATGAACTAAGAAAAGAAAGGATGCTGACAGCCAGAGTTTTTTCAAAAAAAATAACTAATAAAATACATGAGCTTGGAATGGGGGGGAAATTAGAAATAAAAATTGAAGCAATCAATAATGAAAATCCACACCCATTTGGAATGGATAACATCATATTTATGGTTTCTACGAATCCAGGTCAACCACTAAGACCAATTACTAAAGTCGCGTCAGGAGGTGAGTTATCTCGTTTAAGTCTGGCTATTCAAATTATAAGTTCAAAAGATAACAATGTACCAACGATGATTTTTGATGAAGTTGATGCGGGTATTGGTGGTAGCGTTGCTGAAATTGTCGGCAAATTATTAAATTCTCTGGCTATACATGGTCAAATACTTTGTGTAACACACCTTCCACAGGTTGCGTCTTATGGTCATCAACATTTTCAGGTAATTAAAAACACAAAGGAAGGTGAGACATATACAGAAGTATTCAGTCTTGATGAAAAAGAACGAATTAATGAAATAGCAAGAATGCTAGCAGGCATGGAGGTAACTAGTGAAAGCCGTGCTAATGCAGAAAGAATGCTCGCGCTTAAATAATGCGAGATAAAAAATTATTTTTTTGATTTAACATAGAGAACTAAGCTATGTTCAACCAGTTCATAACCATGTTTTTTCGCTATCTTTTTTTGCAGATCTTCAATTTCTTCATTTTGAAATTCGATAATTTCACCAGTATCCAAATGAACCATATGATCATGGTGAATGCCGCTATCTAGTTCAAAAACGGAATGGCCAGAATCAAAATTGTGGCGAATAACTAATCCTGCAGCCTCAAATTGAGTTAATACTCTGTAGACAGTAGCAAGCCCAACTTCTTCGCCATGGCCTAGTAAAATCTTATAAACATCCTCTGCGC
>JAAZZI010000083.1 GCA_014239225.1 Gammaproteobacteria bacterium | reverse complement strand
AAATCGGGTTGCCCTGTTTTTGGGCATAAACAACTAAATTCCGGTATTTCAATTTTTATTGTGAAATCACGCTCAGTATTTGGATTTGGAAATGTCTCTAGAATGTCTGTAGTTTGATTTGGCATTTTATTTTTCTCTTTGTTTTCTGACAATGGATCTATATTATAGCGACCAAGTGCTGTGCAAAATAAGATTTAAATCTTAATCAATTATATAGTTATAAAATTCTATAAAAACAATATCTTAAAATAATAAGTTAATCTTATTTATTAATATTTTATACGTTTGGACAGGGAGCTAGAACTCTAGTATCGTATCACCTCATGCGTCTATGCAATATAAAACTTTCTGGTTTTAAATCATTTGTAGACCCGACCAATCTTGTTGTCCCAGGTAGTCTCGTTGGAATCGTTGGCCCAAACGGTTGTGGAAAATCCAATATAATTGATGCTGTTACTTGGGTAATGGGTGAAAGTTCGGCAAAACACTTAAGAGGTGAGTTACTAACAGATGTCATTTTTAGTGGTTCTGGCACACGCCAGCCAGTTGGGCAAGCTTCGGTTGAATTGGTTTTTGATAATACTGAAAAAAAATTAGGCGGGCAGTACGCAAGTTATAATGAAATATCAATAAAACGTCAAATTAATCGAGATGGTGTCTCGGCATACTATTTAAATGGCGCAAGATGTCGTAGAAAAGACATAACGGCGATATTTCTTGGTACTGGTCTGGGTCCGCGCAGTTATGCAATCATTGAGCAAGGCATGATTTCAAGATTGATTGAAGCTAAACCAGAAGAGTTAAGGGTTTTTATTGAAGAAGCTGCAGGCATTTCAAAATATCGTGAGCGACGTCGAGAAACAGAAAACAGAATAAAACATACAAAAGAAAATCTTGATCGACTCAATGATCTTCGTGAAGAACTTGAAAAACAACTAAACCATTTAAATCGTCAGGCAAAAGGAGCTGAACGATATAAAAATTTAAAAAAAGAACACCGTAAACTTAGCTCAGAATTACTTGCATTAAATTGGCGTGATTTAAATAAGGAGGTTAGAAGCCTACAGAAAGACGCAACTGAGAGAGAAAACGCAGTTGAATCAGTTGTCGCAAAAGCCCGATCAAAGGAAACGGAAATCGAAGGATTTCGTAATAATTTGAGTGGGGCAAATGAGCATTTTAGTAAAATGCAATCAAGTTTTTATCAAGTCTCTAGTGATATATCTCAACAAGAACAAAACTTAAAGTTTGAACGTGAAAAAATTTCTACCGCTGAAGTGGAGCTTGTTAAAGCTCGCGGTACTTATGTAGACATAGAAATTCAGCAAATAGCAGATCAAAAAGAGTATGAAATTCTAGATAAAGAATTAAGACAATTAGAACCCGAGCTTAATGACTTTAGAAATGACAATAAAAAAGCACATGAACTTTTTGTAACTAAACAAAATGACGTAAAGAAATATCGCGATAAAACAAGAGAACTGTTGTCCGAGCTTGATATAGTGCGTAATGATTTTCAACGCCTTAATGGACAATTAGCTTCACTAGAAATATTGAGAGACTCGGTTGTCGAAGATGATCAGGATTTATGTGAATGGCTAAAAGAGAATGATCTGGATAAGAAAATTCGCCTTTCTCAGTCAATTAAAATCGAATCTGAATGGAGATACGCACTGGAAACAGTGTTAAATTCACGTCTACATCATTTTTGTACTGACAATATTAGTGAATATTTGGATAAACTTGAAAATGCGCCAGGAAAATTTGGGTTAATAAATTCAAGTAAAACTGAAAAGTTATCAAAAAAAGAAAATTTTCCATGTCTTTTAGATCAAATAAAAACAGATATTTGTGCTCCTTTTTTCTTAGAAAATATTTTTATAGCAGATTCACTGAAAGATGCAGCGAAGATGTTAACAAAGATCAGTGATACACAAAGTATTGTAACTAAAAAAGGAATATGGCTAGGTAAAGATTGGGTCGTTGTGAATAACATTACGGATGAAAATGAGAGCATATTATTTAGAGAAGAAGAGATAAGTCGTCTCAAAATAGAGATTGATGAAAGCGAAAGAAATATTAAATCACTTGAATCCGATCTAAGTGAAACTGAAGACAGTCTAGAAGAAAGCGAGTCAATTTTAAGCGATCATCAATCTTCATTAACCGAGCAACAAGATAATATTTCCTCGCTCAGAGAAATTCTTGCTTCAAAAAGTTCTCGCCACACTTCATACAAAGAAGTAATTGAAAGAAGTAATGTCCAACTAAATAAATTAAAAGAACAAGTATCGAATTTTGAGCAGGGTTTATTGGATACAAAAACTCCAATAAAAAATATTCAAAGCAGAATAGCTAGCTTATTAAAAGATAAACTTCGTGCTGAGAATAAACTTAAAGATGCACGTATCAATACTGAGTTATTTGAAATTAAAATACGAGAATCTGAACAAAATCGACATAAATACGAACAAGAACTCGAAGGCTTGCGTAATAATTTGGAAAAATCTCGTCTAGACGTTAATAGCTGTCAAGTTAAAATAGAAGCAGTAGAGGAACAATTATCACAAGTAAAAGAAACTGCAAGCGACTTACTTGTATCTATAGATGAAATTGCAAGTAAAGATGATTGGAAAGATCAATTAGAGACTATTGATCGAAAAATTCAACGCTTGGGGCCAATAAATTTAGCGGCTATTGATGAATATAATCAGAATGCTGAACGAAAAACATACCTAGATAGTCAAAACAAAGATTTGACTGATGCTTTAACTACGCTCGAGAATGCTATTCGTAAGATTGACAAAGAATCACGTACTCGATTTAAAGAAACATTTGATGAACTAAATAAAAATATAAAAAACATGTTTCCAAAGTTATTTGGTGGTGGACATGCTTATCTTCAGTTAACGGGCGATGAACTTTTAAATACAGGTGTTTCAATAATGGCACAACCACCTGGAAAGAAAAATACAAATATTCATCTGCTATCAGGCGGTGAAAAAGCTTTAACCGCAGTCGCTCTTGTATTTGCTATATTTAAATTAAATCCAGCACCATTTTGTATATTAGATGAAGTTGATGCTCCTTTAGATGATGCTAATGTCAGTCGTTTTTGCGAATTGGTTCAATCGATGTCTGATGATGTCCAGTTTGTTTTTATTACACATAATAAAATTACAATGGAGATTGCGAATCAACTTCTTGGTGTAACAATGCATGAAGCAGGCGTATCACGTCTTGTATCCGTTGATGTGGATGAAGCTGTTGAAATGGCTCAAACAGCATGATTGTATTAAAATAGGCTCTAGATTGAAATACTTCTATGTACCCTATAAGTCAAATTATGTTTTTTTAAATCAAGCGAATTTGTAAACGATGACCAATAACTTGCGCTTACTATTGTTAATTATTGGATGTTGTCTGGTCCTAGCAATTTATTTGTGGGAGATTTATCGCAAAAATAAAAGCAAGAATAAAGCTGATATTCTTAATGCAGTTGATGATATCTCTGATTTACCGATCTCACCTAATGATGTTTTTACAGAAGAAGATTATTCGAAAGCTATCGCCGATCTAAGCGAGCTATCGACTCATTTGCAAAATAATCATTTTGCAAGAGCGCAAGACTCTGCTATTGATACAGCCAATAAAATAAATGAAAATATTTCAATCAAAGTCGAAGAAAATACAATTGAGAATATTACTGAAACAAACCAAACTAATAAAATTCAAGGTGATTTATTAGCTTTTTATATAACTGCTTGTGAAAATAGTGAATTTAATGGATTAATAATTCATAAAGCATTGAGTGAAGTTGGAATGAAATATGGGCATATGGATATTTTTCATTATTTTGGTGAAAAAGATAATTCGCTTAATCATGTTGCCGATGGATATGTTGAGCCATTATTTAGTCTTGCAAATATGCATGAACCCGGATCCTTTATGTTTGATGAAATGAAGTGGGAATCAACTAGAATGGAAAATTTCAGAACAAAAGGTGTTGTAGCGTTTATGCGTGATTTAAACGAAGATTATAGTTACAAACTTTTTGAAAATCATTTTCTTCCTAATGTTCAGCGTATTGCAGAACTACTTGGCGGTGAAATAAGAACTTCAAATCATAAATTACTAAATGATGCTGAGCTGGAATTAATTAGAGATAAGCTAAGATTATACGCAATGAAAGACTTTCTGAAAAATGATCCTAAATGAATTTAGAACA
>JAAZZI010000082.1 GCA_014239225.1 Gammaproteobacteria bacterium | reverse complement strand
GCAGCATGCCATTCTGGTGAATCAAGTTGCGGATTCCAACCTTCATCAAACCAACGCGCGCCAAATGCATTAGCAACAGTACCAACAAATGCCATATTTTCACCCCAACCTGCTTTACCACGTTGACATGTTCCATATACACCATTTTCTGGATCATGCAATTTTGCAACCATTTCAGCAAACTCAGTGTATGTGATTTGTTCAGTTGGAACTGGAATGCCAGCTAATCTGAATAAATCTGTTCGATAAAAAGTAAACGATGTTTCAGAGTACAACGGGAATATATCCTCTAAATCATAATTTGCATCATTAGCAAATTCATCTAATGGCTCCAACCAGCCTTTTGCACCCCACATTGGCGTTTCATAAGCACCAATCAACATAATATCAAAAGAACCGCCACCTGTAGCGATATCTGTTGTTACGCGTTGACGAAGAACATTTTCTTCTAGAGTTACCCAGTTGACTTTGTGGCCTGTTTTATCTTCCCATTCTGTTGAAAGCTCCTGTAATGTAATCATGTCAGCATTATTAACATTTGCGACAGTAATTTCGGCAGATAATGCCGCATTACTGAATGCTAAAGCTGCTGCGAAGCAAAGTGTTTTTTGTATATTCATTTAATACATCTCCTTTATTTTGATAATTTAAAAAAAAATACTAACTAAATCAAATTGATTTAGTAGAATTCGATTATAATGCAAATTAAACATTAGTACAGTATTTTTTTTAATAATTTAGAATTGAAGGTAAAAATATGAATAATCAGGCCACTTTTTGCGAACAAAAAAATTTGTTTAAAAACTGTAGTGGTTTGAAAACATTCAAGAATGCTATTTGCTCTATGATAAAAGAAGAAACCTTTTTAATCATCAGGGATAATGCAAATGGAAATTCAATATTTATAAAAAATACTGGAGCAATAGCTTAATAAAATGAATGAAGCATTACACTCTCATCGTGGAAGTAATCAAGGCAGTTTAAAGCAGTATAACGAAAATACGATTATAGGTTTATTACGGCAACAAGGGCCTTTATCTAAGGCTGAAATAGCGCGCATAACTCACTTAACTCCGCAAACTGTATCCCTAATTTTTAAGCGTTTTATAAAAAATAATGTAGTCATACAAGAAGAGTATATATATGGAAAAATGGGGCAACCTTCAGCGCCTTTCAGTCTTAATCCTGCAGCAGCATTTTCTATTGGAATTAGTATAGGAAGACATCAATTAGACATATCATTAATAGACTTCAAGTGCAAAATTCTTAAACAATATTCATTGAGATACGATTACCCTGATGTTCCAGTTGTTCTAAAAAAAATTGCTCAATCACTTAAAAAAATATTTGATTATTTGTCATCTGACCAGCAACAAAGACTAGTTGGAATCGGTATCGCACAACCAGATAAACTAAGTAAATGGGCAGAGGTTTTCGGAGTTGATACTAATATTCTTAGCAAGTGGGATGATATCAATATAATTAATGAAATAGAGGCAATTGCCCCTCAATGTGAAGTATCCAAAATGAATGATGTTCCTGCAGCATGTCTAGCAGAAATGTTTTTAGGGAATGGTAATAATCATCCTAATTTTCTATACATCTATTTAGGAACTTTTATTGGTGGCGCTATAGTTTTAAATGGACAACTATTTAACCCTGATCTGAAATTCACATCATCCATTGGAACTATTCCAATAAAAAATGGCAGTGGCTATAAGCAATTAATAGAAATAGCCTCATTAAACGCCCTAGAACAGGATTTGAGAAAAGCTGGATTCGACTCAAAACTACTAATTATGGAGAAAGAATTACCGCCAGAAGTTCGACGAATGTTCGAATCATGGTTAGAACAGGCCCTTGAAGGGATAAAGTGGTCTATAGTCTCAGTCAATTCTGTTATAAATACTAATTTAATTATTATTGATGCACATTTAAGTAAAAATCTCCTAGCTGAAATAAATATAAAACTAACCAATTTACTTGACGGTTTTCAATGGGAGGGCACCGAAACTGTAACTATTGAAAGCGGTACAATTGGGAAACATGCACGAGCTTTAGGTAGTGCAATAATTCCATTTAATAGTTTATATGGATTATCACAAAGTACACTCTTAAAAAAATATTAATCGCGAGGTTTGTAATGAAAGCAATTGTATTTACAGAAAAAAATAAAATAACTTATAAAGATATTAAAACTCCTGAATTAGAAAAAGAACAAGTTCTTATTGCAGTTCGTGCAAGTGGTTTGTGCCATACAGACCTTGAAGTATTAAAAGGAAACTATGGCTCTTCTGCATTTCCAGTAGTTCCTGGACATGAATATGCTGGCACTGTAGAGCAAATTGGTGACGAGGTAACCAAGATTAAAGTTGGCGACAATGTAGTTGTCGACCCTAATATTGAATGTGGTTATTGCTTGTCATGTCAAAATAATAATGCACATTTATGCAAAACTCTAGGTGCGTATGGCGTAACTGTCAATGGTGGATTTGCACGTTACTCTTTAGTCCATCAAAATGCACTACACGATATTGGAGACCTGCCTTTTCATATTGCAGCACTTGCTGAACCATTAGGTTGTGCATTAAATGGTGTTGGGGCTATTAAAGCTGGCGATTCTAATAACGCACTTATTTTTGGCGCTGGACCTATGGGGTTATTATTTGCTTTAGCAGCAAAAGATAAAGGCGCAAAAAAGATTACCTTTGTAGATGTCAATCCAGATCGTCTCACACTTGCTGAAAGTATGGGATTTAATAGTGTGCACTCTTCTGGGGAAAATCTTGCAAATTTAAATAAAGAATTTGATTTAGTAGTTGACGCAACTGGGCTTATAAAGGTTGCTGAAAAGCTTATTAACTTCGTATGTGATGGCGGAAAAATTATGCATCTAGGTGTTTGTCCAGAAGATGCAAAAATGGAAATTTCCCCTTTTGAAATATTTCGCAGACAGCTCACTATTGCCGGTTCTCATTCATTAAATCATCATAATATTATAGAAGCACTAGCAACTATTCATAACTGCATTCCAGAACTTGAAAAAATCGTAACACATAAATTAAATGCCAAAGATATTGCAACATATATGCAAGATGGTGTGCCTAAAGACAGCCTTAAAATTCAAGCTGTTTGGGATAATTAAAGAGAACAAGCCTTGGAAATATATAATCAACTTGCAGATGAATTGTATGAAAAATCCAAAAGTATGGTTAATGGATCTCAGTTTTGGATTGGTTTGGCTGGTGCACCGGGAAGTGGAAAAAGCACACTTGCGAATTTACTAAAAACACGACTAAAAGAGTTATTTATCGCCATACCACTTGATGGCTACCACTATTACAGGAATGAATTAGGTCAAATGAAAAATTCCTCTCAAGCATATCTTCGAAGAGGATCACCTTTTACTTTTAATTCTCAAAAGTTTTATAATGATCTTGCTAAAGCACGCAAATCTCGGACAGGAATTTTTCCCAGTTTTGATCATCACATAAAAGACCCAATTGAAAAGGCAATACACTTATCGACTGATAATAAAATAATACTGGTCGAAGGTAATTATTTACTCCTGAATTCAGAGCCTTGGTGTTCAATTAGAAAACTTTTTGATGAAACATGGTTATTGGATATACCAATAGAAGTTAGCAATGATCGTGTTGCCAAAAGACATGTATCAACGGGTATGACAGAATATCAAGCATTGGAAAGAGTTAGGCAGAACGATGATATAAATGCAAAACTAATTGCAAAAGAATCCTTTTTTAATGCGGATAGAATAATCAATTTCTGTGTTTGAATTTCAGGGTATCTAGGAAACTAAATTAACCATACTTTATAAATATCAATGGAACTATCTAACAATACACTGTCATCACTTCCCAAGAATATAAAAAAACCCAAATATAATCGTAAAAAATTATCGCCAGGCATTATTCATATTGGCGTAGGTAATTTTCATCGTGCACACCAATCTTGGTATTTGCATAGACTTTTTGAAACAGGAATTGACTATAATTGGGCAATTGTAGGTGCTGGAGTTAGAGAGTTTGACGTCATTCAAAGAGAGAAATTAATCAAGCAAAATTGCTTAACGACTTTAATCGAACTTAAGCCAACCTCTAAATCAATAGAAATTGTAGGCTCTATGATTGACTATGAGCAAATCGATAGTAATAACAATTCTCTTATTGTTCGTATGACTGATCCATCAATCAGGATTGTATCTTTAACAGTGACCGAAAGTGGCTATTATTTAGACCCTGTG
>JAAZZI010000081.1:3996-4269 GCA_014239225.1 Gammaproteobacteria bacterium | reverse complement strand
ACCGGGCAAAATGCATTGACTCAAACAAAGCAATTTAAGGAAAGCATTGGTGTTGACGGCATTATTTTAACTAAACTAGATGGCACTGCAAAAGGCGGTATTGTTTTTAGACTCGCTGATGAATTAAATATTCCAATCAAGTTTATAGGAATAGGTGAAAAAATTGATGATTTACAAAAGTTCAAAGCCTCCGAATTTATTGATGCTTTATTGAAAAATAATTCATGATTCAATTCACTAATATATTTATGACTTACCCAAGTGGCAATAAAG
>JAAZZI010000081.1:0-3986 GCA_014239225.1 Gammaproteobacteria bacterium | reverse complement strand
TTTAAATATTGATAAGGGAGAAATGGTTTATATTAGTGGTCGTTCTGGTGCTGGTAAAAGTACTTTACTAAGACTAATAAATTTAATTGACCGCCATACGCGTGGCCAAATAATTGTAAAGGGCCAGAACCTAGAAAAAATTAAAAATAACCGTATACCGATATTTCGAAGAAATATCGGCTTTATTTTTCAAAACCACAGGTTACTTAATGACAGAAATATTTTTGATAATGTTGCATTACCCTTGGTTATTTCCGGCAGCAGCCACCAAGAAGTAAAAAGAAGAGTGCAAGCAGCACTCGATAAGGTCGACCTATTATCAAAAATTAACAATTGTCCTATGGAATTATCTGGAGGAGAACAACAACGTGTTGGTGTCGCTCGGGCAGTAGTACATCGCCCTGCCATTCTTCTTGCTGATGAGCCAACTGGAAATCTTGATCCTGCGCTTTCATGGGATATGATGAAATTGTTCGAACAATTTAATCAGGTTGGTGTAACTGTGTTAATCGCCAGTCATGAACTTGATATGATCAAACATATGAATAAAAGAATTATTATTTTGGATGGGGGACGTACTCTAGATATGAGTGATAATAACAAAAATTTTATTAATCATTAAAAATAAAAACTTCAAATAGTCAATTGAATCAACTTATAAAAACTTGGATAACCCAACATGCGCAGGCATTTTTTTTTAGTCTAGGCCAGTATGCAAAAAACCCTGTTAATAATATTTTAACTACAATCGTAATCGGTATTTCTCTGGCATTCCCAGCAGGTTTTTATGTTTTTCTTAGTAATGCTCAAATTGTTTCTTCTGGCTGGGATAATGCTGTTGAAATAAATATATTCTTAGAGACAACAATTGACGAACAACAAGCAACAGATTTTGCAAACCAAATATCTAAGCGTAATGATATTGCTGATATAACTTTAATAAAAAAAGATAAAGCATTAGCTGAATACAAAAAACTATCCGGCTTTACTAATTTACTCGATGTACTTGATGAAAACCCCTTCCCAAATGTCATATTAGTAAAACCAACATATAAATATTTTGACGAATCCAAAACTAAACATTTAGTTGAGGAATTGAGAGTAATGCCTGAGGTTGATAATATACAATATGATAGTAAGTGGATTAATCGTTTGGCGAAAATTATAGATATTGTCAAACTTGTCATTTTTATATTATCAACACTATTAGCAATCGCGGTGATACTCATTGTTGGTAACACGATACGCTTATCCATTTATAGTTATCGCCATGAAATTGAAATAACAAAATTATTTGGTGGAACTGACAGCTTTATTCAGCGCCCGTTTTTATATAGTGGTTTATGGTACGGTATTTTTGGCGGCTCAATTGCCTGGATATTAATCACCGCATCAATGCAAATATTGAGCGGCCCTGTAAATAACTTATCAATTCTATACGCCAGTAATTTTCAATTAACGGGGCTTGGGCTCGTAAATACATTTTGTTTATTTGGTTTTGCTATATTGCTTGGTTTGCTTGGTTCCTGGATTGCAGTAAAACGTCATCTTTACTCTATTGAACCAAATTAAAGTTATATAAATCAATAGTTTATATTATATATTCAATTGAACCTTTGGAATTATTAGCACTCAAACAGTTAGAGTGCTAAAATGTCAATAGTTAGCACAAATTATAGCTAATGGAAATTAAATATATGAATCAACTAGCAAATTTACAATTCGCACTGCCGGCGGGGTCAATTGACAGTTACGTTCACTCTGTCAATCAAGTTCCTATTTTGTCTTTTGATGAGGAACAACGTTTAGCAAGACTTTTGCGAGAAAATGATGATATAGAGGCCGCTCGTCAATTAGTAATGTCTCATCTTCGTTTTGTTGTAAAAATAGCACGTGGTTATAGCGGCTATGGTCTTCAACAGGCGGATCTTATTCAAGAAGGTACTATAGGTTTAATGAAAGCTGTTAAACGCTTTAATCCTGATGTTGGTGTTCGTCTTGTCTCATATGCGGTTCATTGGGTGCGTGCAGAAATTCATGAATTCATTCTAAAAAATTGGCGTGTTGTTAAAATCGCTACGACAAAAGCTCAGCGTAAATTATTCTTTAATCTTCGCTCTTCAAAAAAAAGATTGGGTTGGCTAAACCAACAGGAAATAAATGAGGTGGCGAAGGATCTTGGTGTAAAACCAAGTGATGTTATTGAGATGGAAAAACGCATGAGTAATTATGATGCTACATTCGATACACATCTTGATGATAATGAAGAATCCTATAACACTCCTGCTAGTTATTTAGAAAACAATGAAGCTGGACCAGAAGAATTATTGGAAAGCGAACAAAACATAAATCATGAACAAGAAACTTTACAAAATGCAATTGCCTCATTAGACAAACGAAGTAAAGACATAATTTCGAGTCGTTGGTTAGTTGAAAAAAAAGCAACGTTACACGAACTTGCTGCCATTCATAATATATCTGCAGAAAGGGTTAGACAAATCGAAAATAATGCGATTAAAAAACTTAAAGAATCAATTATAGAATAATGCTTTATTCTGCTCTTTGCTTTATATAATTAGACTATAGATTATTAGCAATAATTGGTATGTAATGATCAATTAATAAAAATGCAAAGAGAAGCATTAAGTAAATAATCGAATAAGAAAATGTGCGCATTGCCAATTGATCATCGTGGTTAAAACGCATTAGAATTGCATAGTATAAGAATCCTGCCCCAAGCAATACCGCCCCCACCAAATAAAAAAGGCCAGACATACCAACCAAATATGGCAGTAAAGTCACAACAAATAACAAAATTGTATACAGCAATATTTGTAATCGTGTGAATTCAACGCCGTGCGTTACAGGCAACATTGGGATATCTGCCGCTGCATAATCGTCGCGACGATAAATTGCTAATGCCCAAAAATGTGGGGGCGTCCAAACAAAAATAATCAAAAACAATAATAAAGAATTAGGATCTAATGTTCCGGTAACAGCTGTCCAGCCTAAAACTGGCGGTGCAGCACCTGCGGCACCTCCTATTACGATATTTTGTGGCGTCGCACGTTTTAAAAACATTGAATAAATGAAACCATAGCCAATTAATGAAAGTGCGGTTAGCCCAGCAGTAAGTGTGTTAACTAAAAAAGCCAAAATTCCCATGGAAATCGT
Source organism: Gammaproteobacteria bacterium (assembly GCA_014239225.1). Classification (GTDB taxonomy): domain Bacteria; phylum Pseudomonadota; class Gammaproteobacteria; order Eutrophobiales; family Eutrophobiaceae; genus UBA11869. The sequence continues at coordinate 812 of JAAZZI010000081.1, read as the reverse complement.
TCCAAGAAACCAGGCAAATATAATGGCATTAACGATACTTATCTTTCCTTCTGGCAATGGTCGTCGCATAGTTCTCGCCATAATTGAATCAATACGATAATCAATTACGTGATTTATAGTTGCCGCAGAAGATGCGGCTAAACCAATTCCAATTGTTCCGTAAATTAATACATCCCAAGGAACCATGTTTGGTGTTGCTAAAAACATCCCGACAACGGCTGTAAAAACAATTAAAGAAACTACTTTTGGTTTACAAAGCGTCAGATAATCCTGCCAAATTATATCTGCTGTATCTGTTATCGATCGATTATTCATATAGTTTTTCATAGTTATATTAGAAAATATTATTTTCTATCGCTTACACAATGATGTAATAGTGTTATTAAGGATAACAATAATAAGGCGGCTACTCCATTATGAGCTACAGCAATAGGTAGTGGTAAATTAAACTTAATATTGGCAACCCCTAATGATAGCTGCGTAATCAACAATATTAATACAACAACCCCTGTCAATCTCAAATATTTGGCCCCGGTTAAAATAGCCTGAAAACTGACATAAGAGATAATAACCCCAGTAATAATGGCGCCAATACGATGGGTCATATGAATCGCTGTTCTCGCCTCACTATTTAAAGTTCCGCCTTCGTAATCAATGCCTAAACCTTGCCACAGGGTAAACCCCTCCTTAAAATTCATTTCTGGCCACCACATATTCTGACATGTTGGAAAGTCCGGGCAGGCAAGCGCAGCGTAATTAGAGCTCGATGAATTAATAATCAATGAAAGTAAATATTAAAAAATGGGTTTTTT
>JAAZZI010000080.1 GCA_014239225.1 Gammaproteobacteria bacterium | reverse complement strand
TCAAGATAACAAGTATTTGATTATAAATTCTTTAACTCCCATTAATGAAATGAATTTTAAATTAGATGATTTAAAATCAAGAACCAAAAATTGTTTAGTTGCTAAAATTGATAAGCCAGATGATGAATTAATGTTTGCACTTATATTAAAAAACTTTTCAGACAGGCAAATAAAAAAAAAAAAAAAATAAATTTAAACAGAACGTTTCTTAATAATAAAAAGTCAAGATAGTTCATTGGTAACTATTTTAATGGAGTTGAATAATGCCTATATTCAAAAAATTACTATTTACGATATTGCTTGTTTTTATTACTAGTAAACTCACTGTGGCAAATACTGAAGAAGAAGAAGAAAACGTTGATGTGCTGCCTTTGAATGAAATTCGAACATTCACCGAAATATTCTCGAAAATTAAAGATGATTATGTTGAAAGTATAAATGACAAAAACCTTATTGAAAATGCTATACGGGGAATGCTTCAGGGGCTAGATCCTCATTCTGCTTATTTAGATAAAGAAGCCTATAGAGAATTACAAGAGGGGACCTCCGGGAAATTTGGTGGTCTTGGTATTGAAGTTGGTTATGAAGATGGCTTCGTCAAGGTTATATCCCCTATTGATGGTACTCCTGCGCAACGAGCTGGTGTTAAAGCGGGAGATTTAATTATTAAATTAGATGGTAAGTCTGTTAAAGGTATATCACTCATGGAAGCAGTAAAAATGATGCGAGGTAAGCCAGGAAGCGAAATTATACTTACAATACTTAGAGAAGGAGAAGAAAAACCATTTAATTTACCAATAGTAAGAGATGTCATTACAGTAAAAAATATTAAGGCTGAAACAATTGAACCTGGTCTTATGTATATTCGCATTTCTAATTTTCAAATCCATACAGTAGATAATATGAGAAAATCTCTTAAAAAATTAAAAAATGAGAATACTGATGACTTAAAAGGATTAGTTTTAGATCTAAGAAACAATCCAGGAGGTTTACTTAATGCCGCGGTTGGTGTTTCTGATTTATTTCTTAACAATGGATTAATTGTTTATACCGAGGGCCGTATAAAGGATTCGAAACTTAAATTCACTGCTAAACCAACTGAAGTGTTCAAAAATATTCCAATTGTAGTTCTCGTCAATGGTGGTTCAGCTTCCGCATCCGAAATTGTTGCTGGTGCTTTACAGGATCATAAAAGAGCAATTATTATGGGAGAACGTACATTTGGTAAAGGTTCTGTACAAACTATACTCCCAATGAGTGATGAAACAGCATTAAAATTAACAACTGCTCGTTATTATACTCCATCAGGTCGCTCTATACAGGCATCAGGTATTGAGCCCGATATGATTATAAAAAATATACAATTCAATATTACAAATAATAACAATATGAACAATGGATTAATAAAAGAAGCGGATTTGAGTGGACATCTGGATAATGAAATTACTGAAAATAATATAGATATAGATAAAAAAGCTGAAAGTAACTCTTCGCTTGTTGAAAACGATTACCAACTCTACGAGGCAATAAATGTATTAAAGGGGTTATCAATCCATTTAAAAAAGGCTGGATAGAATCATGGATTTAGATTCCTGTCTAATTAAGTATAAATATTTATTTTTTCTTTTTTTTCTAAGTTTATTTTCAACTTATGTTCACTCCAATTCAATAACCCAACCTTCAATCTCTATTATAATAGATGATCTTGGTTATAAGCTAAAAGAAGATGTGCGTGCACTATCTTTGCCTGGGCCTGTAGCTTATGCGATTCTACCTCATGCGCCTCACACACAAAAAATGGTATCAATTGCATCGCAAAATGGAAAAGAGATTCTTTTACATCAACCAATGCAGGCATTAGAAAATAATGATCTCCTTGGCCCTGGAGCGCTAACATTAAACATGACACAAAGAGAATTCACACAAACATTGGAAATAAATATAAATGCTGTTCAAAACATAATCGGCATAAATAATCATATGGGAAGTTTATTAACACGTCATCCTGGGCACATGCAATGGTTAATGAATATAATAAAAAAAAATGAGTATATATACGTCGATAGCCTAACAAGTGCTGATAGCGTGGCTAAAAAAATAGCAGAAGAAAATCAAATTCCCTTTCTATCAAGAGATATATTTCTTGATAATAAAAAAGATTTAGAATATATAACCAATAAATTTATCGAGCTAGTTGCTATCGCAAAGGAAGAAGGATCGGCTCTGGCAATCGGCCATCCTCATTCCAATACTATAGAAATATTATCAAGATTTCTGAAAGATATAGATAAATATGGCGTAAAATTAATTGGGATTAAATCACTTATAAAAAAAAGAAAAAATTAAAACTATTTCTCTCTCCATGAAATATATATAAAAATAAGACCAAATAAACCCAATACCCATGAAGCCAGAGGCACAGAAATCATCACCCCATGCGTCGTATTATTCAAAGCATAAATAATTGATGATGAAAGAATAAGACCGGAGCCAATAACTGATAAAATTGTTTTGCGATTATATATTTTCATCTCCTCACGCAATTTATGTATTTCCTCTGATTTATTCTCCATTTCAATTTTCCCATCATATATTTTATCAATTAAATCTATAGCCCTATTAGGGAGTTCTGGTAAACGCTCAATTATCCTTGGTAAATTTAGAATTGTGCCTTTTATAAGCCCTTTAACTCCCATTCGTTCACTCATCCAGCGTTCCATTTCTGGCCGAGCTGTTTCCCATAGGTCGAGATGAGGGTGAAGTTGCCTTACGATACCTTCGATATTTATGATGGTTTTCTGTAGTAGAACTAACTGCGGCAGAATTTCAACATCAAAACTACGTGCAATCTGAAAAAGTCTTTGTAGTAACTCGCCCAATGATATCTCATGGATGGGTCTATCTAATAACGGTTCACATACTGTTCTGATTGCCCCTTCCAGTTCATCAATTCGTGTCTCACTAGGTACCCACCCAGATTTGATATGTAAAACAGCAACTCTATTATAATCACGGTTTAAAAATGCTACTAGATTATCAGCAAGATAATGCTGATCATATTCAGTTAATGAACACATTATTCCAAAATCAATAACCTTAATTATAGGTAATTCTTTTTCTTTTCCTGGAACAACAAATATATTCCCAGGATGCATGTCTGCATGAAAAAAATTATCTCGAAAAACTTGTGTAAAAAATATTTCGACAACAAATTCTGCTAAACATTTTAAATCTATACTCGCAACCTTAAGAGCGTTAATATCACGAATTGATATTCCTTCAACACGTTCAATTGCTAATACATTCCTTCTCGTCAGTTCCCAATCTATTCTAGGAACATGGTATCTATGCTCATCTCGAAAGTTACGATATAGTTGAGACGCATTTGAAGCCTCTCTTTGTAAATCTAATTCATTGAATATTGTTTTTTCGAATTCTTTTACTACCCCTGTAAATTTTAATGACTTCGCATTTTTGTTATATCTCTCTGCTTTCTCTGCTAATAATTGCAACAAATCCAGATCTTTTCGAATTAATTTTTCAATTCCTGGTCTTATAACCTTAATAATAAAATCTCGTCCATCTTTAAGTGTTGCACTATGAACTTGGGCTACTGATGCAGAGGCCAATGGAACTTCGTTAAATTTTAAAAAAACATCACTAATATTACACCCGTATGCGTCTTCAATAATTTTCCTTGCAATTTCTCCGGGAAAAGGTGCTACATTATCTTGTAATTTAGCAAACTCATCGGCAATATCTTCTGGAATTAAATCACGGCGAGTTGAAAGTATTTGGCCAAGCTTGACATAGATTGGCCCTAATTCATCGAGCATCAAACGCATTCTAACCGCCCTTTTCTGCTTATTTTTACTAAACCAATTCCAAGGTAGAATATAGAAAAGAAAACGAATAGGCCTTAATAAATGTGTAGCAAAAATAATCTCGTCGAGACCATGAGAAATTAATACTCTTTGTATTGCTAATAGGCGTAAAAAGTTCGACATAATTAATTATTCTATTTATTATTTGCCAAATAAATATCAAGTTTATCAATTCTTTTTGAAACTAACTCTGTATCATTTCTAAGAACATCAACTTCTTTACTAAATTCCTCAACTAATAATTCATCTGGTAGCATTTCAATTTCAAAACGTAGATATTCACTAATATCAACCATTAATGTCTCAACTGTTTTAAATGTGATATTAATCCGTGCTTTTCATCTGTCGATCTATCCAAATCAAATCCATCGGATTTATAATTGAGAAAATGATT
>JAAZZI010000007.1 GCA_014239225.1 Gammaproteobacteria bacterium | reverse complement strand
GACTATATAATAATAAGGCAAAAAGTATTATTGAGACCTGTAAGATATTGCTTGAAAAGCACAATAGCGAGGTTCCAAATAATAGAATAGCATTAGAGGAATTGTCTGGCGTGGGCAGGAAAACAGCAAATGTTATTTTAAATACCGTATTTGGAGAGCCAACGATTGCTGTTGATACACATATTTTTCGCGTATCAAATAGAACTGGAATTGCGTCAGGCAAAAGTGTGTTAGAAGTAGAAGAAAAACTTTTAAAGCATGTACCTGATGTTTTTAAGAGGGATGCCCATCATTTACTTATCTTACATGGACGTTACACATGTACTGCCCGCAATCCAAAATGTGGTTCCTGTATTATTTTTGATGATTGCGAATGGAAAGAACGCAAAAAGCATATAAAACATTGATACCAAAGAGTAATATAATGATTTGGCTTTACACTTAAAGATAGCAAAAAAATGTTCATTCAGAATAGAGATGAATCCAGAGCTTATTTTTATAATGTATGGAAAAAACAAAAGAATAAACTTCCGCTCGAACTTGAGGAAGTAGTTATTTCTGATGTTATTTCTGAGCACCCAGAATATCATTATTATTTAGATAACAAAGAATCAGTAGATGAAAATGATTTTAATGTTGAAAATAATGAAATAAACCCTTTTCTACATATGGGGATGCATATTGCACTAAAAGAACAGGTTAATTCTGATAGACCAATAGGCATTAATACTATCTTTAAACAAATAATTTCGAGATCTATTACCCTTCATGATGCAGAACATAAAATGATGGAATGTCTTGGAAGAAGTTTGTGGGAAGCGCAATGTAAAAATAAATTACCAGATGAGAATGAATATATAGAGTGTCTAAAAAAGATTTCATGATGAAGAAAGGCCAATCACCCAATAAACAACATAATGAGATTACTCAACACTTCTTTGAGGAAGTTAATGCAAATGAGAAACAACTTACTTTACTAGCAGAAATAGCACAAAATTTTTCAAACTCGCTTGATATATCACAAACACTGCAAAATGCTATTGAACGTTTTATGCAATATTTAAACTCAGAAGCAGCATCAATATTTTTATTAGAAAGCAATAATTCAGAATTAGTTTGTGTCAGATGTGCTGGGCCTGTTGATATTTCAGGAATAAGAATTCCTTCAGAAAAGGGTATTATAGGGAATGCTGTAAACTCAAGAAAATCTCAAATGATTAGAGATGCGCAGAATGATCCTAACTTTTCAAAATTAGTTGATGTGGACACTGGTTTTATTACCCGATCAATTCTTGCCGTACCTTTAGTAGTCAACGATGAATGTATCGGAGCTTTAGAGTTAATAAATAAAAAAAATAATGATCTATTTAATGAGCATGATGAATCTATTGCGATGGTATTAGCATCTTATGCTGCGTTAGCAATTCATAATGCGCGCATGGCAGATGCCTTAGTTGAGAAAGAACGTATGCGGAAAGAGCTCGAGCTCGCAAGAGAAATACAGATTGGTCTTTTACCTCAAGATGATGATAGTAATATTTTTCCTATCAGAGGCATGAATGTCCCCGCATTAGAAGTATCTGGTGATTTTTATGATTTTTTTAAACGAGATGATGGTTTGATTTATTTTAACCTTGCCGATGTTTCAGGAAAAGGAATGAATGCTGCAATGTTAATGGCAAAAGCGAGCAGTCTTTTACACCACCTTGCTAAAAGTATCAGTGATCCAGGAGAATTATTAAGTAGAGTAAATGATGAAATTTGCGAATCTATATCTCACGGTATGTTTGTAACTTTAGTATCTGGATTTTTGGATACAACAAAAAACACAATCAGTTTTTCTAATGCCGGCCATCAACCTCCATTATTTCATAATCGTAGGGGTGAATTCGAAGAAATAAAGGCAAGCGCACCTCCTATTGGTATTGTCCCAGCAACAGAGTTCCCTGTTGAAACAATTCACTTGAATGGGGGCGCAGTATATTTGTTTACAGATGGGATTACAGAAAGTTATGATGAGAATAAGAAATTTCTGGAAGTTGACGGCTTAATAAAACTTATCGAAATTAATTCAAAACTATCACTTTCAGACCGTTTGGAGAGAATTGTTTCAAAAATTCGTAATTCTAGTACTGATCAACACGACGATATAACCCTGATGATTATAGAGTGTAAATAAGTATATGACAGAGCTGCCACCACCGGAGAAACTATTCGAAATTCATTTCCAAGCAATACCTGAAAGGCTGAGTTTGATACGAGTTTTGGTCAAGGAAGTAGCCGAAGGTTTTGGTTGTGATAAAGAATTGTCGGACAAATTGGTGATAGCTGTTAATGAAGCCTGTATGAATGTTATTCAGCATGCCTATAAGTTTGATAGTTCAGGTAAAATTGTTTTCAAAATACACAAACAGGATCAAACTAGCATGCTATTTTTTGAGCTGGTTGATAACGCAGAGCCGATTGACCTTGATTCTGTAAAACCGCGTGATCTTGATGATATACGTCCAGGTGGATTAGGGACTCATTTTATTCGTGAGATTATGGATGGATATGATATGGGTCATCTTGATAAAGCCAAAGGAAATTACCTTAAAATGGAAAAAACGGTTGTAGGATAAAAAAGTTTATTCACAATAAAAAAGAGCAAATAAAGATGAAAATAAATATACAACAAGATGATAATTATACGACCATCGGATTAGATGGCGCCGTTGATTTATCAAGTTCTTCAGATGCCCGTAAGAATATAATAGAAGTGTTAAAAGAAAATAAAAATATTCTAATTGATCTTAGTTTAGTCAGCTATATTGATAGCTCGGGTGTCGCCAGTTTAGTGGAAGGATATCAGATAGCTAAAAAACAATCGTTAAAATTTGGATTATTTGGTGTTAGTGATGCGGCGATGAGTGTATTAAAATTAGCAAGGCTTGATCAGGTATTTCCAATTTATAACTCAAAAGATGAGTATGAAAAAGAAGATGTCTGAATCTATTGTTCATCGATTTTTAAATTACATAGAAATAGTTGGAAGCTCAACTGTAAAACTTGTAGAAGGAGCAGGCTATTATTTTGCTTTATTGATTGAGTCATTAGCCTGGATAATAGTTGGCCCATTCTACAAACAACCTGTTCGCGTTCCATCTATATTTAGTCAAATGATGACTATTGGCATAGCTGCTTGCCCTATTGTTTTTATCTTATCATTTTCGATCGGCGTTATGCTTGCTATCCAAATGATATATAACTTAAAGACCTTTGGCGCTGAGTCACAAGTGGTCGTTGGCGTTGCCTTATCGATAACGAGAGAATTTGCGCCATTAATTACCGGTATCTTGATTGCTGGCAGAACAGGTTCTGCCTTGGCAGCAAAACTTGGCACTATGCAAGTTAATCAAGAAATTGATGCTTTGCGAGTTATGGGCATAAATCCGGTTCGATACCTGGTATCTCCAGCATTATTAGCAATGTTAATAATGGTGCCAATCCTCACCTTCTTTGCTGATATAGCCGGTCTTTTAGGGGGTGCGCTATACACTGGTGTTGAAATAGGTTTGAGCTTTAGTGCGTATGTCGACAGGACAATAGCGGCTTTAACGGCAGGTGATATTATGCAGGGCTTATTTAAGAGTCTCATATTTGCATTAATTATTACATTAGTTGGCGCAAGCAATGGTTTTTCAGTGACTGGAGGAGCTGAAGGTGTTGGTAAGGCAACAACCCGATCTGTGGTGCTTTCAATATCTTTTATTGTTATTGCCGATATGATTTTTACTTACTTTTTGAATCGTTAATAATGCAAGAGAATAAAAAAAATATAGCCATTGAGGTTAATGATCTGGTTACACATTATGGCCCCCGAAAAATTTTGGATGGAATTAATCTTACCGTAAGTGAAGGCGAGATTATGATTATTATGGGTGGTAGTGGTTCTGGAAAAAGTACTTTGTTACGTTATTTGCTTGGATTGGGGGTTCCAACAATGGGCAGTATAAAGCTGCTCGGAAAAGATATTACCAAACTTAATGCAAATGAAATGTTTGAACTTAGAAAGAATATGGGTGTGGCCTTTCAGGGCGGAGCATTACTTAGTTCTATGACAATTGGAGAGAATGTAAAATTACCTCTACGCGAACATGCGGAACTTGATGAGAAAACCATGGATATTATGGCGAGAATGAAACTCGAGGTTGTTAATCTGGGTGGATTTGAGGAATTAATGCCCTCAGAATTATCAGGCGGAATGATTAAAAGGGCGGCCGTTGCACGTGCAATTGTTATGGATCCGAAATTAATGTTCTTTGATGAACCATCTGCAGGACTTGACCCAGTGGTATCTGCAGAATTAGATGATCTTATATTGCGATTACGAGATGCTATGAATATGACAATTGTTGTTGTTACACACGAGCTTGATAGTGCCTTTAAGATTGCAGACAGAATAACTGTGCTCGATAGAGGGCACATACTGATGAGCGATACAGTTGAAGAAATTAAAAACTCAGATAACGAACGAATCCAATCGTTATTAAATAGAAGGCCAAGTAATGAAGCGATTAATGCAGATGAATATCTAAGTAGACTAACGGGAATGTAAAAAATTATGAAACGAGAAAATATTAATTATACTGTTGTCGGATCATTTGTATTGATCGTAGTTGTTTGTTTTTTTGCTTTTTTATATCAAATTACTGGTAGCAGCGGCCCTATAGATAAATATTATGTGACCTATAATAATGTTACGGGTATTAAATTTGGTACACCTGTTTCTTTTGAGGGTTATCAGGTTGGACAGGTCGAAGAAATTATCCCAGTTCGTCTTGAGGGCAAAACAAGTTATCGTTTAGCACTTTCAATTAAGCAGGATTGGCCGGTTCCTGAAGATAGCATCGCGAAGATTGTGGCATCAGGTTTGTTGGCAGCCGTAACAATAGATATTGAAGAGGGTGTTAGTGATGTTTTACTCAAATCTGAATCAGAAATAGAGAGCAAAGAGGCAGCGAACATATTTGCAGCAGTTAGTGAAGTTGCAGAAGATATTCGCAGTCTTTCCAAGGATGGTATTAAGCCATTACTTGATAATCTAAATAACCAGATCAATTCAATTTCATATGAATTTACTGATCTGACAAAAAATACAGTAAAACCAATGGTAGAAAAAATTAGTATTCAAATTGATAAATCCGATATTGTTAATAAAGTTGATAAGCTAGTTAATAATCTTAATCAAACTTCTGAAAATTTAAAGAAGATGATCAATAATAAGAATCAAGAAAATTTAACATTATTTTTAGATAACATGAATACTATTTCATCGAATACAGATGAATTAGTTGCAAATTTAGATGAAACCAGAAAGGCAATGGATGTTGTTTTAGAAAATGTTGGGCATATGGTTGAAACTAATAGTGATAAATTAGGTTCTTCTCTTACTGGTTTAGAAAAGACCCTATCCGTCATCTCGACTCATATTGATGTAATTACTCATCATCTTGAGGGTAGCAGCCGCAACATGCATGAATTTACCCGGCAGATAAAGGAGAATCCAGGATTATTAATTCGCGGTTCTGCTCAAACAGAAGAGGCTAAGTAATTATGAAATATTATCTTGCTATACTATTTGTACTTATTTTGACTTCATGCGTAAATCAACCGCCTTTACCAACAGACCATTATTATCGTCTCCGAGCAGCACAAGATATCAATCCTGATAAAGAAATTGTTAATAGTATAAGTGTTATTGTTTTTCAAGCAGACGGTTTATATCGGGAACGTGCTATTCTTTATTCAGAGAATGAAATAGAAGTAAAACAATATCATTATCACCATTGGATTGATTCACCAAACCGATTATTACAAGAACATCTCGCCGATAGATTACGTTTGAGTAAAATATCTAAAGTTGTTCTCACAACATTTGAAGGAAATAGTGAATTTATTGTTAAAGGCAAAATAAAAGCTTTTGAACAGAAAAAATCAGGAGATCAAAGTAGCGCTCATGTCTCGATTGAATTTCGTGTCGACAATAATGGTCAAAATTTACCAATTTTATATAAACAGTATACACAAGTAGTACGTTCCGAAGCGCCATCAATAACTTCAGTTATTAGTGCATTCGAAATTGCTGTTAACAATATATATGAAAGTTTTTATAATGATCTGAAAGAAGTGTTATAACAATATTAGAAGATCTGATTATCGTTCTAAGTATTGTATTTTATCAGTTTTCTCTTTCCATTCATCTGCATCTTCTGGCGGTGGTTTTATTTCGTTTAAAACAGGCCAGATCTTTGATAATTCGGCATTCAACTCTATAAATTCATTCATATCCTCAGGGACATCTTCATCACACATAATTGCATCAACTGGGCATTCTGGTTCACATAGCGTGCAATCAATACATTCATCTGGATCGATAACTAGCATGTTTGGCCCTTCATGAAAGCAGTCAACAGGGCATACCTCGACGCAGTCTGTATATTTACACTTGATACAATTTTGAGTTACGATAAATGGCATTTCATTTCCTTTTAGTACTGAAAAATAAAAAATAGATTCTACACTTTTATTGATAAATAAAGAATAGGTTATTCTTATTTGTTTTTAATTTTTCATTTCTATTTCAAATTCTTTATAGAATAAGTTTGCTATAGTATTAATTACAAGTTGAGCTCTTATGTGTAGCGGATCATTAGGTTGGGTCTGGTTTTTGAGATCTATAAATGTTCTTGTAGATTCTTGTAGCTGCACAACTCCCATATTGTGTAATATCTTACTATTACTTGAATCGATAGTTAATGCTTTTTGATACGCATCAACTGCAAATCTAGTTTGGTTTAGTTGTGTATATGCATTACCAATTCGATACCATGATTCTGCATCGCTAGGAATTTTTTTTGTTAATTGCTTGTAATACCGAATCACATCTTTCCAAGCCTCGTTATTATAAGCAGTAGCGGCAATTTTCTTTAATGCCGATTCATCTATTTTTGCTTCTGGACCTGGCATAGTATTTTTTACATTACATGCAGTAGCTAAGACAATAAATAGTAAAGTTGATAATTTAAAATATTTCATTTTACAATACCCTATTTTTAAATTTATTTTTTATGTCATAATAATGTTCTCGTACTAGTAATTAACATTATCTATCTCATTTAAGAAGCATAATTTATAGTACAGCCTTGAAATTTTACGAGAAGAACCCAATATTGACCAATTATACTTATTTATTAATTAATCTTGAGGATTAGGAGAATATGTCTGTAGAAGCAAAACAAGAAACCCTTGGGTTTCAAACCGAAGTTAAACAATTACTAGATTTAATGGTACATTCTTTGTATAGCAACCGAGAGATATTTTTGCGCGAGTTGATTTCGAATGCTTCGGATGCAGAAGATAAATTACGATTTGAAGCTCTACAGGATGATGGTCTTTATGAAAAAGATTCAGATCTAAAAATAAGAGTTGAGTTTAATAAAGAACTAAAAACTATTACCGTCCTAGATAATGGGATAGGAATGTCTCGAGATGAAGTTATTGAGAATCTAGGAACCATTGCTAAATCAGGAACAAAACAGTTTTTTGAATCATTAACAGGAGACCAAACAAAAGACTCACAATTGATTGGACAATTTGGTGTTGGTTTTTACTCTTGTTTTATTGCGGCAAAAAAAGTTGAAGTAATAACAAGACGAGCAGGAGAGAGCAGAGCGAAAGGCGTGCGCTGGATTTCAGAAGGTGAAAATGACTATTCAATAGAGACAGTTGATAGGGCAAAACGCGGAACAAAAGTCGTATTGCATTTACGTGAAGATGCTGATGAATTTTTAAATGGTTATAGATTACGAGAAATAATTACTAAGTATTCCGATCATATTTCTTTCCCGATAATTATGGATAAGGAAGATATTAAGGATGATATTTCTGATAAAGATAAAGATAAAATTGAATCAGGCGAAGATACAGTCAATAGCGCAACCGCACTTTGGATACGTAACAAGAAAGAAATAAAGAACGAGGAGTACAATGAATTTTACAAACATATAGGACATGATTTTGAAGATCCTCTTGCTCATATTCATAATAAAGTTGAAGGAAAACTTGAATACACCTCCCTTTTGTATATTCCCTCACGAGCACCTTTTGATTTATGGGATAGAGAACAACGTCATGGCGTAAAACTTTATGTTCGACGTATCTTTATTATGGACGATGCACAACAATTATTACCACCGTGGCTACGTTTTATTAGAGGCGTTATTGATTCCGACGATCTACCTCTGAATGTTTCGCGAGAAATATTACAAAAAAATAAAGTTGTCGATTCAATTCGCTCCGGTTGTACAAAGAAGATTATTGGTTTGTTAAAATCTATGGCTAAGAATGATGAAGAAAAATATCAAAAATTCTGGAAAATATTTGGAAAGGTACTTAAAGAAGGTGTAGTAGATAGCACAGATTATAAAGATGATTTATCTCATTTATTTAGATTTTCAAGTACACATGAAGACACTGAAGATCAGAAAGTTTCCCTTAAGGATTACGTTGAACGTATGCCAGAGAGTCAGAAATCAATTTATTATGTGATTGCTGATTCATATATGACTGCTAAAAGCAGCCCACACTTAGAGATTTTTAGAAAGAAAGATATCGAAGTTCTTTTACTTTCAGAACCAATCGATGAGTGGGTAACAACACATTTATCTGAGTTTGATAGCAAAAAACTACAGTCAGTCAATAAAGGTGAGCTTGACCTTGGCGACATACAAGATGAGGGCGAAAAGAAAAAGGATAAGGAAAGTAATAAAGCACATGATGAACTTGTCAAACGTATAAAGGATATTTTAGATGAAAAAGTAAAAGAAGTTCGAGTGACTTCACGTTTAACAACATCTCCCGCTTGTCTTGTCAGTGATGATAATGATATGGGGCGACATCTTGAACAAATACTTAAAGCATCAGGCCAGAATATACCTGGCTCCAAGCCGATTCTTGAAATTAACCCCGATCATCCAATAATTAAAAAAATTGATGGCGAAAAAGATAATGATCTGTTTACGGATTGGTCTCATATACTTTTTGACCAAGCTTTGCTCAGCGAAGGAGGTCAATTAGCTGACCCTGTCAATTTTGTTAATAAACTTAATGCCATGATCGTTTCAATAGCTAAGTAATCTGTAAGATTAGGGCAGATAACGCTAGAAATCTGATCCATTTTATTTCACACTTCATTACGTCGATTCTTAAATGTGAGCGCGTAATAATTTGTTATGGATCAATCTTTAAACAATATTCCTGATTTGCTTCGTGAGCTCAATGAGATTGGAATCGCGCTTTCTGCAGAAAAAGATCATGATCGTCTTCTTGAACTCATACTTGTTAAAGCTATGGGTATTACCAACTCCGATGGCGGTACTTTGTATGTCTGCACAAATGAAAAAAGTTTAAAGTTTGAAATATTACATAACCATTCTTTAGCTTTGCATAAAGGCGGAACTAGTGGTGAGGAGATTTTACTGCCACCAATTTCACTTTATGATGATGAAGGCAACACAAATAATAAAATGGTTGCTGCATATGCCGTTAATAGTGCGCAAACAGTTAATATTGAAGATGCTTACGTAAATGAAGACTTCGATTTTTCTGGCACAAGAAATTTTGATAAAAAAATGGGGTATCGTTCCACCTCATTCCTCACGGTACCAATGACAAATCATGAACATGATATTATTGGCGTTCTTCAGTTAATTAATACGATTGATAAAAACACAAAAAAAATTATTTCTTTTAGTGCACTAGATCAGCAATTAATAGAATCACTTGCATCACAAGCCGCAGTTACTATTACCAATAAAACATTAATTAATGCACAGAAAAATTTATTTGATTCATTTATTCAATTAATCGCTACAGCGATTGACGAAAAGTCACCATACACAGCAAAACATTGTCGTCGAGTCCCTATCATTACGGACATGTTGGCTGATGCAACGAATAAGATTGATAGAGGTCCATTGAAAGATTTTTCTATGAATGATAATGAAATGTATGAACTTAATGTCGCCGCTTGGCTGCATGATTGTGGAAAAATAACCACACCAGAATATGTTGTTGATAAATCGACAAAGTTAGAAACAATATTTGACAGAATTAATCTTGTTGATATTCGTTTTGAAGTATTAAAGAGAGATGCAGTTATCACAGCATTGAAAGCAATAATAAAAGAAAATAAAGATTGTGATGATATTGATAAGGAACTCGAGAATAATTCTGCATTAAAAAATAAGCTGAAAGAGCTTGATGACGAAAGGATAGAAATAGAAAAATATAATATTGGTGGTGAGTCACTTCTTGATAATGATTTAAAACGGATAAAAGAACTTTCAGAAAATGTCTATGAGAATTCTACTGGTGAAAGCGTTCATTTATTAAATGATAATGAAGTAGAGAACTTACAAATATCACGTGGAACACTTAATAGAAAAGAACGGGAGATTATCAATAACCATGTTTCCATGACTATCAAAATGCTCGAATCATTACCTTACCCTAAGCATCTGAAGAATGTCCCTGAATTTGCTGGGTGTCATCATGAAAAGATGGATGGCACTGGTTATCCCAACAAATTAAAAGGAAATCAGATGTCAATTCCAGCCAGAATGATTGCAATAGCTGATATCTTCGAGGCACTTACTGCCGGGGACAGACCGTATAAGAAGGGGATGTCATTATCAAGAGCACTTAAAATACTCGGACGAATGAAATTAGAAAATCATATTGATCCCGATTTGTTCGATGTTTTTATAGATAAAAAGATATACTTAATTTATGCAAAGGAGCATCTTAATAAAGATCAAATCGATGAAATCAACTTCCAAGATATTCCTGGCTATAACCCACTTAATTAATTCGTTTGTGAGGCAATAATGGATCGTATAAACGATCGCTATCTTAAAGAGAATCAAGTTGCTGAAAATGGATTACTGGACCGGCGTTTATTTCTAAAAAGAGGTTTACAATTTGGCATTATAACCAGTTTAGCCTCAACAGTTTCTCTTGTATCGGCAAAAGAAAATGATAGTGTTTCAAAAAAGAAATTCTCTGATTTAACCTGGATGCATGAGCCAGGCACGCCTTTCTCTACTTATGGGCAACCTTCGAAATTCGAAGATAATGTTCTGCGTTACCCATCGACAAATGAAGTGGTTCCAGGTAACGGCGTTTCTTGGACACCATTACATTTAATGGAAGGGGCTATTACACCAAATGGCTTACATTTTGAGCGACATCATAACGGCGTCCCACAAATTAACCCCAAAAAACATCGTTTATTAATTCATGGTCTAGTAAAAAAAGATTTAATTTTTACTATTGATGATTTATTAAGATATCCAATGCAATCAAAAACCTGTTTTATTGAATGTGGGGGGAATAGTAATGCAGGTTGGCATAGTCAACCATCAATGTCTGAGGCAGGTTATTTTAATGGCATGGCCTCATGTAGTGAGTGGACTGGTGTTCCTTTGTCAGTGCTATTAGATGAAGTTGGAACAAGTAAAAAAGCAAAATGGTTGATTGCTGAAGGCGCCGATGCTTTTGCTATGCAAGTATCCATTCCGATTAAAAAAGCATTGGATGATGCTTTTCTAGCGTTTTATCAAAATGGAGAACGTATTCGTCCTGAGAATGGTTATCCGGTTCGACTAATTGTCCCCGGATGGGAGGGAGTGCTTAATGTTAAGTGGTTACATCGTTTAAAATTAACTAATCGTCCAGTGATGGCGCGTAATGAGACTTCACGCTATACCGAACTACAGCCTTCAGGAAAAGCAAGGATGTTTACTTTTGTAATGGAAGCGAAATCCTTAATTACATCGCCTTCTGCACATATGATATTAAAACAATCGGGTTTATATCAAATTACTGGTTTGGCATGGTCTGGAAGAGGAAAAATTAAAAAAGTAGAGGTTTCTGCTGATGATGGTAACAGTTGGGCAGAAGCAGAATTACAGGAACCCGTTCTTGATCGTGCGTTCACACGTTTTCGTATCCCTTGGCATTGGAATGGTAAACCTGGGGTATTAAAAAGTCGGGCAACAGATGAAACGGGCTATGTACAACCAGAACGAAAAAAATTGGTAATGGAACGTGGTCGGCAGGGCTTCTTTCATTACAATGCTATTATTAACTGGCATGTTGACAGCGATGGTTTTGTGTCACATGTTTATGATAAAGATGAAACAAAAAAGACTGATTCTGATATTAGTATTGATAGCGATTGGAATTAATTTTCTTTTCGCAAGATCTGAAAATACGCCAGGTCTTGGTCAAGAAGTAACACCTGAAGAAGTTGCGGCACGGGATATTAGTATTTTTCCAGATGGAGAAGGATTGCCAGAAGGCGAAGGTAGTGTCCACGAAGGCGAGAAAATTTATCAAGCTGAATGTATGGTTTGCCACGGTAAGAATGGGTTTGGACATACTGCCGACCAGTTAGCTAGTGCTGAAATGAGTTTAATCAGTGAATATCCAGAAAAGACGATAGGTAGTTATTGGCCTTATGCAACGACATTATTTGATTTTATAAGAAGATCAAAACCAATGAACGCGCCTGGTTCTCTGACTAATAATAAAGTCTATGCACTAACCGCATATCTTTTATATCTTAATGATCTTATCGGTAAGGATGAAAAGATGACGGCTTTAACATTACCAAAGGTAGAAATGCCTAATCAGGAGGGTTTTATTAATATTTATGAAATGGAGACTACTCATCAATAAGAGTTTTAATTTTTAATTAAATTCTGATGAGAGCGGGTCATTATCCTCTTTAAAATTTGCAATAAACTTTTCGATTTCATCAATTTCAATTTCACCAGGCCAACGTGCAACGGGTTTGCCTTCAGGATTGAAAAGCGCAACCAATGGGATGCCAACCAACCTCATACCTATTAAGTCTGATACCTGTCCAATATCTGCAAGAAACATCGGATAGTCCTGAGGGTATTTTTTTAAAAATGCTTTGATAATATCGATACGACCATATTCAAAACTTGGATAATCAAGTGTTACTGCAATAACTGGTACTTCAGGATTACTTTTTTTAAAGAGTGATATTTTAGGTAGCTCTTGCACACAAAAAGAACAAGTCGGGCTCCAAACGTTTACTAAAACCCATGTCTCTTGACCAATATAATCGCTCATGGCTCGCACAACACCATTTGTATCGATAAGTGTTAATTTTGTGACGTCAGCAGATGAGGATGGATTCAATCCTAAAAGGAAAATAAATAGGATTAATTTTAATTTTCTTATGCATAAGAATTTCATAAAGCAGATTTTATTTTATTCTACATTAATGTAAGGATTCTTCATTTCATATACAATATAGCATTATGTCAGGCAATACTTTCGGAAAATTATTCACTTTAACTACCTCAGGCGAGAGTCATGGTGCTGGTTATTTAGGTATTGTTGATGGATGCCCTCCTGGTATGGCGTTATCAGAAACTGATTTGCAAATCGATCTTGACCGCCGAAAACCCGCTAAATCAAGACACGTTACCCAACGCAAAGAATCAGATAAAGTTAAGATCACCTCCGGTGTATTTGAAGGCATTACAACAGGCACCCCGATTGGTTTAATAATTGAAAACGAAGATCAAAAATCAAAAGATTATGGTGACATTAAAGATATGTTTCGCCCCGGCCATGCTGATTATACCTACCAACAAAAATATGGTATTCGGGATTATCGAGGCGGCGGCCGTGCTTCTGCGCGTGAAACTTGTATGCGTGTTGCAGCAGGCGCGATTGCAAAAAAATATCTAAAAGAAAAATTTGGAATAATTATTCGAGGTTATTTGTCACAATTAGGCCCAATTAAGATTGAGCATAAAAGTTGGAATGAAGTTGAAAATAATGTTTTCTTTTGCCCAGATCCAAGCCGTATCTCTGAACTTGATGACTATATGGATGCACTTCGTAAAGAAGGTGAATCTATTGGTGCACGCATTGATATTCACGCAGAAAGTGTCCCTGTAGGATTGGGGGAACCGATTTTTGATCGTTTGGATGCTGACATTGCCAAAGGCATGATGAGTATTAATGCGGTTAAAGGCGTTGAGATTGGTGTTGGTTTTGGTTGTGTTGAACACAAAGGCACAGTACATCGAGATGAAATTACACCTGAAGGATTTGAGGGTAATAATTCCGGTGGCGTTTTAGGGGGTATCTCGTCAGGCCAGGATATTCTTGTGAGTATTGCTCTTAAGCCAACATCAAGTATTCGCTTACCGGGTAATACCGTTGATAAGTCAGGACAAGCCGCTGAGGTTGCCACCAAGGGACGACATGACCCTTGTGTCGGTATTCGTGCGAGACCAATTGCAGAAGCCATGCTTGCGCTTGTTTTAATGGACCATGTGCTTCGACATCGCGGGCAAAATGCGGATGTCGTTTCAGAAACCCCCATCATTCCATCAAGTAAATAATTATGATAACCACTGATGGTTTGCCATATTGGCGACTATCCGGTTTTTATTTTCTTTTCTTTCTGACCCTTGGGGCTTTTATGCCTTATTGGTCGCCTTATCTTAAATCATTAGGTATGAATGCCGAAGAGATTGGAATTTTATCGGCCATTATTGTTTTTAATAAAATATTCTCTTCGTTTATCTGGGGCTGGATTGTTGATCACACGGGTAAACGAATTCAAATGATTCGTATGACTTCATTGTTATCCGTAGTTTCTTTTGTTTTTGTTTTGCTCTATCAGGATTTTTGGTCTCTTTTTCATTATCCTTTTTATATTTTCAATTTTCTGGAGTGCGGCATTACCGCAGATTGAAGCAATCACACTGTCTCACCTTGGGGAGAAAAGCGATAGTTATACTAAGGTTAGATTATGGGGTTCAGTTGGTTTTATTATATCTGTTGTATTATTAGGAAAATTGTTTGAACAAAAACCTATCTTTTGTTTAGTTCCAATAGTGATATTTTCAATGACGTTAGTTTGGTTAAATAGTTTATCTATTCCGGAAATTAAGACAAAGCTATATCAGCCGGTCAAGGCCACTTTTAAATCAGTTTTACTCAAGCCCCATATTATTTCATTACTGATTGTTTGTTTTTTAGTACAGGCAGGACATGGCCCTTATTACACTTTCTTTTCTATTTATTTGGAAGAGCATAATTACTCGAGTAGTTTTATTGGCGTAGCTTGGGCTGTTGGTGTTATTGCAGAAGTTTTAGTTTATATCTTTATTCATCATGTGATTAGTCGTTTTCAGTTACGTTGGTTAATGATGCTTACTTTGATTTTAGGGACGATACGATGGTTATCTACCGCTTATTTTGTCTATAACTTACTTATTTTAATATTCACACAATGTTTACATGCTGCCACCTTTGGTGTTTACCATGCTGTTGCCATTCAATATATTCATCGTGAGTTTAAAGGGGAGCATCAGGGTAGAGGTCAGGCGTTATACAGTAGCGTTAGCTTTGGTGCAGGGCTTGCTTTCGGAACATTAATTAGTGGTTATTTATGGAGTCGTTTTGGCTCTATGGAAATATTCTTATTTTCAGCACTGATGAGCGCTAGTGCCATGGTGATTGGTTTTATCTGGCTCAAAGAAGAAGAAAGGGGAGAACTCGATTGAAAGTAAATTTTTAGTTATTTAATTAAATACCCATTCAAGTTTCAGCATCGCGGCAATATGTTCTTCTCCACCACCGGCTCTGCCATGTTCAACATCAGCAACTAAATTAATGCTTTCTTTAATGGCAACCCGCAGGTTAACCCCCATAGACGCTGTCATCACTAGCATTGGGAATTCGAAAATCTGTCCCCGCAAGAGTCACATCAATATCATCATTATCGGTATAGCGTGCTTTAGCCCCTGCACGTATTTCAAATTCACTTTCTTCAGCAAGAGAATACGCAGCAGCTAATTGTAGTTGCCCGGTTAATGCATGAACGTTGCGATCATCAATAAACAGATCAGAACGGGTGGTGCCTGACTCTGCATAATCATCATACCAACCGGCACTGTAGGCGAATGTCATGGAAGGACGTAGTTCAACTTGTGTACCTACACGATAGACTGAACTTAACGTCAGTGACGGACTGATAAAGAAACTGGAAAAGTCAGCTTGTGCGGTTTCAAAACCATTTAGGTTATCAACCACCGCACGATCATTCTCATGGTCTTCATAACCTGCCATCACA
>JAAZZI010000079.1 GCA_014239225.1 Gammaproteobacteria bacterium | reverse complement strand
TCCATAAGACCGATTTTAGTATTATCGCTGTATAGCTTGTAGCTAACTTCAAAAAAGGGCGGAACATTATCCTGAGCCACAGAAATTTGCATACAAATGAGTAAGTAAAGTAGAAATAGATACGTTTTAATCAACATATTGAATACTATGATAATTATCGTGTGTTAGAATCTGCAATATACATAATATAATCTGAACTCATTTTTTCAATGCAAGACGTAATTTTTAAAACCATAAATTCGGCCAAAGTATTAGTTGTTGGCGATATTATACTTGATCAATATATTTATGGTGAAACCAATCGAATTTCTCCTGAAGCTCCTGTGCCTATTGTTAGAGTCAAAAATACCGAGGAGAGGCCAGGTGGGGCAGCAAATGTTGCCTTAAATGTCGCATCACTTGGGTTAAATGTGCAATTATTAGGTATAACGGGTAATGATGAATCCTCAACGCGTTTAGAAAATATCCTCAAGCAAAAAAATGTAAATTGTCATTTTATACGCAAAGATAATTTTCCAACAATAATCAAAAGAAGAGTGCTTAGTCGGCATCAACAATTGATACGGCTTGATTACGAAAATGATTTAAATACGATAAAAATAAATGGTCTTGTAGAAAAATATATTGAATTACTAGAATCAACAGATGTTGTTATTCTTTCTGATTACGCAAAAGGCGGGTTAGTTGAGGTAGAGAGCCTTATAAAACATGCTAATGAAAAAGAAATTCCTATACTTGTTGATCCAAAATCTAAGGATTTTGGATGCTATAAGAGCGCAAATATTTTAACTCCAAATGAAAAAGAATGTGAAGCCATAGTTGGGGATTGCGAAACAGATGATGAATTAATAGAAAAAAGTAAATCGCTTCGTGAAGAACTTAAACTGGATGCATTGTTAGTAACGCGTGGTGAAAAAGGGATGGTTCTAATACAAAAAAATAAACCAGTATTACATCATAAGTCAGCGGCTCACGAAGTTTTTGATGTAACAGGTGCTGGCGATACTGTAATCGCTGTATTAGCTGCTTCGATAGCGAGCAATATTCCTCTGGAAATAGCAACCTTATTTGCCAATACCGCAGCAGGTCTTGTTGTCGAAAAACTTGGTACGGCAACAATTACTACTGATGAAATCAATAAAAATCTTAATGGCGAAGGAAATTTATTAGCAATATCAGATAGGAATCAAGCCTTAGAAATTATTAATAAAGCAAAGGACCGTGGCGAACGAATAATAATGACAAATGGTTGTTTCGACATAATTCATACTGGCCATGTGCGTTATTTATCTCAAGCAAAGGCGCTTGGTAACTTTCTCGTTATTGCAATTAATGATGATGATTCTGTGAAGCGGTTAAAAGGAAGCAACCGACCTATTAATTCTCTCGAAAACAGAGCGACAGTATTGAGTGGATTAGCCAGTGTTAATCTGATTATTCCTTTTAGTGAAGATACACCTGAAAAACTCATAAGATTTTTAAAACCAGATACACTTGTAAAAGGCGGTGATTATAAGGAAGAGCAAATTGCCGGAGCTAAATCAGTCAGAGAATCAGGTGGAGATGTCGTAATCATGCCTTTCCAAGAAGGATATTCGACTTCCCATATTTTGAAAAAACTCAAAAATAAAAAGCAGGATTAGTATGATTGTTGTTACTGGCGGGGCGGGTTTTATTGGGAGTCATCTTGTTTTAGAGCTTAATAAAACAGGCGCAAATAAAATAGTTGTGGTCGACAACCTCAAAAATGAAGAAAAAAATAAAAATTTAATTGAAGCTAAAATTGTAGACTATATCGATAAGATTGATTTTTTAAAATTAATCGAAAAACGTGATCCATTTTGCGAAGATATTGATTTTGTATTCCATCAAGGTGCTTGTACTGTCACTACAGAATGGGATGGTCGATATATGTTAGAAAATAATTTTAGATATTCGAAAGTTTTACTTAATTTTTGTCTTGAACGTTCAATCCCTTTTATTTATGCATCAAGTGCGGCGGTATATGGTATTAATTCTAATTTTGCTGAGAAACGGAAAAATGAAGGCCCAATAAATATATATGGATATTCAAAATGGTTATTTGATCAATATGTTCGTAGCTTGAAAAATAAAATTAAATCACAAGTAGTAGGCCTTCGTTATTTTAATGTTTTTGGGCCAGGTGAGGCGCATAAAAATAATATGGCGAGTGTTGTTTATCATTTCGATAATCAAATTAATGAAATGGGAGAACTAAAATTATTTAAAGGAAGTCATGGGTATGATGATGGCGAGCAACGCAGAGACTTTATTTTTGTCGATGATGTTATTAAGATCAATCTATGGATGATGAATAATTCTAATATTTCTGGTATTTATAATGTTGGCACAGGTAAATCACATAGTTTTAATGATATAGCGAATGCAGTTATAAAAAGACGCAAAACAGGAAGAATTAAATATATTCCATTCCCAAAGGAATTAGAGGAAAGTTACCAAAGTTATACCGAAGCTAATTTAGAAAACTTACGATCAGCTGGTTATAAGAAAGAATTTATCGCATTAGATGAAGGCGTGAGTACTTATCTTGACGCGATTCATTAAACTTTTTTTATATTAATAACAATATTTTTAAAATCAATTGCAATATTTTTATACATCCGTAGTTTACTTTTTAATGCCATTCGTTCTAATAAGGTTATTATTAATTAGCTTTAAATACCCATCTTATAGAACAAAATGGTATGAGAGATTTGGGTTTGTTGATTGGAAAAATTCTAATAAACCCCTTATTTGGATTCATGCTGTTTCGGTCGGAGAGGTCAATGCAGCAAAACCTATTGTTAGTTCTCTTTTAAAGAAATACTCCCATTACCAAATTATCATCACAACAGTAACGCCAACGGGAGCAAATACTGTTTTACAGCATCACGGAGATAATGTGAAAATTTTTTATCTACCTTATGATGCACCTTTCTGTGTAAGGAAATTTATTCAAAAAATTAATCCTAGTATTTTAATAGTAATGGAGACTGAAATTTGGCCAAACCTCTATCAGGCCTGTCATTATGCTAATGTGCCTATATTTATAGTCAACGCCAGATTAAGCCAAAAATCAATGAAAGGGTATCAATTGGTTTCAAGCTTAACAAAAAATACGCTTAAATTTGTGGCTAAAATTGCAGCACAAACTGAGGTTGATGCGGATCGTTTTATTTCGCTTGGCGCTCA
The DNA here is from genome assembly GCA_014239225.1 of Gammaproteobacteria bacterium. Taxonomy (GTDB): domain Bacteria; phylum Pseudomonadota; class Gammaproteobacteria; order Eutrophobiales; family Eutrophobiaceae; genus UBA11869. The sequence goes on along the minus strand of JAAZZI010000079.1, from coordinate 1,120 downwards.
ACATAAAAAAGTTTCGGTAGTCGGTAATTTAAAATTTGATATCGATATTCCTCAAAGCATTAAAGAAGAGGCAGAACCTCTGAGACATTATTTTTCAGTTAATCGTTCTGTATGGATGGCTGCAAGTACTCATTCGGGGGAAGAGGAAATTATTCTGAATGCACATAAAAGAATTCTATCTAAATATCCAGATGCAATTCTTATCTTAGCACCACGACATCCAGAAAGATCAGAAAAAATATCGTTACTGTGTAAGAGGATGAATTTTTCTTTAGTAGGGCGCACCGAAGAAAAGTCATTCGATAGTAATCATAATGTTTTTTTACTAGATACATTGGGGGAACTTCAACTATATTATGCAGCATCAGAAGTTGCTTTTGTTGGCGGAAGTCTTGTTAATGCTGGCGGGCAAAACATGTTAGAGCCCGCTAGCTTGAATTTGCCAATTATCACTGGCCCATATACATATAATTTCTTTGAGGTGAGCAAATTACTTCTAGAAAATGAAGCGTTGCTTTTAGTCTCAACTGATGAACAATTAGCTATAAAAGTCATAGAATTATTGGGTGATGCTAATCGAAGACATAGTATGGGGGAACGGGCAAAAGCCGTTATCCTTGCAAATAGAGGCTCATCTCAGCGAGCTATCGCATTAATAGAACCCTATTTATCTACTTCAATATGAACTTTTCAAGGAGATGTCGCTTCTAATGTATTTTAGCAGAGTAAATAAATTTCATTTTTAGATATACTAGGACTAAAGAGGTAAAGGTAATGAAAAAAACAGTGATTAGTTTAGCTATTTTTCTTTTTGGTGCTATGCCAAGCATGGCATATGAATATCCAACAGAAGCAACCATTCGTTATGCGCTCGATTGTATGATGACACTCGGCGGACAAACGGATCAGAATCTTTATACTTGTTCATGTCGATATGATTCAATCAGAGAAGTTTTACCCTTCGATGATTATTCGGACGGGAAAACATACGAAAGAAATGTAGCAATGCCCGGTGAAAAAGGTGGCTTTTTTAGGGATAATGAGCGCGGCGAAGAATTATATAACGACTTAGTCAAAGTAAGAGAGCAAGCTGACGAACAATGTATCGTCGTAACGCAAG
>JAAZZI010000078.1 GCA_014239225.1 Gammaproteobacteria bacterium | reverse complement strand
CCAATAAATATGCAATGCTCTCGGGTCATTTATTTTTAGAGCGTGCTCAACAATACTTTTAATTGGCGCAAAACCAGTGCCACCGGCGATCATGATGATAGGCCGCTCTGCATTATGTAGGGTGAATTGACCTAATGGTCCTTCAATACGTAACAGCGTGTTGTTTTTTAATTCATTGAACGCATATTCAGAAAATACACCACCATCATAATGACGAATATGAAGTTCTAAGACTTGGTCTTCATGCGGTGGGTTCGCGAGTGAAAATGAGCGTCGTTTGCCTTCAGGCAAAATAAAATCAACATACTGTCCGGTAAGAAATTGAAGCAGTTCTGTCTTAGGCAACTCCAAGATGATCCGCATGACCGAATCATTAAGTTTTTCAGATGATTTTACCCGACAAGGTAATTGTCTAACTGTAATTTCAGCCGCTGTATCAACAGTTCGCGCATCAATTTCTATATTACTAGAAGCTCTTGCCTGGCAGAGTAATGCATACCCTTCATCAAGTCCTTCCTGCGGTATATAATCAGGCGTCACGCCATCATAAAAAAAACTACCAATTGTGACTTTAGCGACACATGAACCACACTCACCATTACGACAACCATATGGCAAGTTATACCCTTGTCTGAGGGCAGCTTCCAGAATACTTTCAGTTTCTCCGATTTCAAAAGAAACATTTTGCTCATTAAGTAGCGCTGTATAAGTCATAGTAAAGATGAAAAATTATTAGTTTGGAATACTGCGTTTACTATTTAACCAACGCAATAGCGGTTCCCACTGTTCACGGTCGTAGTATGTTTTAGAGGGCGCTAATTCAAAGATACTTAAACCACGTTCTGCTGCACGAATATAGTTTTGGTTGAGCGAAGCATTGTCATAAAGGGCAATCTTTTTCCGTTTGGTAATTTTACATTGCCCAAGTAATGTTCTAATTTTGCGGCTATCAAGGTGTCTTCTCTAACACGATTAGCGACCGTTGCTATTTTGATTTTATTATTTATCGTACCCTTAAATGAAAATAATTCGCTAAGGAAACGTTCGGCAGCTCGAATATCTATGGGTGATGCGATAATAGGCATTATTAAGCTTTGCGCTTTTCTTAGATATTTACCTAATCGTTTATCACCAATAGCAGCGGGTGTATCAATAATTAAAACATCTGTGTTTCTTGGAATTTTTAAACGATCATTTTCTACAACTATTCCATTGATAGTGCTACATGTATCAGGTCTTGCCAACAACCAATCATGACTTGAGCCTTGCGGGTCACAATCAGCCAAGGCCACTTTTTTCCCTTTCATTGCAAAATAACTGGCGATGTTTGTTGCGATGGTACTTTTCCCGCAGCCACCTTTTGGATTTAAAATAATTATAGTACGCATAAATATAATATCTCTTGTTTTATCAAAATTTATTTTTTCAGTAGTCCTTGTATTACTGGTGTTAAAATTAATTGCATGGCAAAAACTTTTTTCCCTGCAGGGACAACTATGGTATCTGGACTCGACATGACCGATCCTTCAAGCATTTCTAACAAATAATGAAAATCAACTTTAATTTTTTTTAAATTACGAATATGTAAAACACTAAAACTCTCATCATTACTTGGTATATAGTGAGTAGCAAATGGATTAGACGTATCAATAGTCGGTACACGTTGAAAGTTGATATCCGTTAACGAGAACTGAGGTGTTATATAATGCACATAATCATGCATTCGACTTAAGATAAGTTTAGTCGCGTCTTCTGTTGTGTAACCTCTTATTGCACGGTCTCGATGTATTTTTTGCATCCATTCTAAATTAATAATTGGTGTTACCCCAATTAGCAAGTCAACATGTTTAGCAACATTTATTTTGTCTGTTACAAGACCACCATGCAGACCTTCATAGAAAAGTAAATCTGTGTTTTCTTCAAGCGATTCCCAAGGCGTAAGTGTTCCTGGCGCACCACCGTGTTCTGATGCTTCTTTTTCATCATGGATATAGAAACGCCGTTTCCCGGTTCCATTTTTACCGTATTCGCTGAATACGCTTTCTAGTTCTTCAAAAAGATTACCTTCGGGGCCAAAATGCGTAAGATTTTTACCATTCTTTTCCGCTTCAGCGCTTAAGTTATCCATTTCATTACGGTTATAGCGATGGAAACAATCCCCATCAATAATAGCGGGACTAATTTCATTTTTACGAAAAATGTACATAAAGGCACTTTTGGCGATGCTTGTTCCAGCACCTGATGATCCAGTTACCGCAATAATTGGGTGTTTTTTTGACATATTCTTCTATCCATCTTTTACCTGATATTATTAAATCGTTATCAGGACCTTATTATGTATACATTGCACATTTTAGTGACCACGGGCATTATAAGCCATTAGTTACATCAAAACCATATGATAAATAACTGATTATAAAGAAGAAAAAGATTGGAAACGACAGTTAAAAAAGACATTATTCTATATCAACGATTATTAGGCCACGTTGTCCCCTATTGGCGTCGTTTTTTATTGTCCATAGTTAGCATGATTATTCTGGCTGCAACAGACCCTGCAATCCCTGCATTAATGCAGCCTATGCTGGATGGGGCATTCATTAAGAAAGACCCTAACATAATGACAATCATCCCTGTACTTTTCATTGTTTTATTTGCTATCCGTGGACTAGCCTCTTATGTCAGCGGGGTGTCGCTACATTGGGTTGCCAATAAAGTCATTATGGATTTACGTCAAGCAATGTTTGCACGTTTAGTAAATTACCCAACATCATTTTTTGATAATCATCGTTCAGGTAGTTTAATGTCACGTTTTACTTATGATGTAACGCAAATAAAAGAAGCTTCAACTAATGCAATATCAACATTAGTTCGCGACTCATTATCTGTTATCGGTTTATTAGGCTGGATGTTTTATGTCAATTGGTCATTAGCATTAATTTGTTTGGCAGGTGCACCATTAATCGGAATTATCATTTCTATTATTCGCAAGCGTTTAAGAAAAATGAGTCTTCAGGTTCAGCATACCATGGGCGATATACATCATGTGTTAAGCGAATGTTTTGATGCGCAAAAAGTAGTCAAACTTTATGGCGGTCAGGAAATAGAAAAAAAACGTTTTTTTGATACCGTAAACGCACATCGCCATTTTACGATGAAGTTTGCAATGGCAGCAACGGCAAGCAGCCCAGCGGTTCAGATGGTGACCGCAATTATATTAGCTATTATTATTTATGTTGGTATTAAGCTAGCAACGTTGGGTAGTTTAACAGTGGGTGACTTTGTATCTTTTTTTGCTGCGATTGCAATGTTGTTAGGACCTTTGAAACGACTTGCCGGAATAAATGAGCATATTCAAAAAGGATTGGCAGCCTGTGAAAGTGTATTTGCACTACTTGATATGGACATCGAGTCTCAATTTGGTGAAAAAGAATTAAAAGATGCAAAAGGGAAGATCGATTTTAAAGATGTTTCATATCGTTATGTTGGTGCTGAAGATGATGCCTTATCATTAGTTTCATTAACTATAAACCCAGGAGAGACCATTGCATTGGTTGGTGAATCTGGGAGCGGTAAAACAACATTAGCAAATTTATTGCCGCAGTTTTATCTGCCAAGTATCGGCGCAATCTATTACGATGACATTGATATATGCGAACTAAAGTTAGAATCATTGAGAAAAAATATTGCCTATGTAAGTCAGGATGTTGTTTTATTTAATGATACCGTTAGAAACAATATTGCTTATGGTGAATTAAAGGACACTTCAGATGATATTGTGAGTGCTGCTGCAGAAGCAGCGTGTGCCACAGAGTTTATTAATAAAATGCCTGATGGAATGTCAACTCTTATTGGTGAAGATGGCGCACGTCTTTCAGGCGGTCAACGGCAACGTTTAGCGATTGCACGTGCATTACTTAAGGATGCGCGTTTACTTATTCTTGATGAAGCAACTTCTTCATTAGATTCACACTCGGAACGTCACATTCAGTTGGCTTTAGAAAATGTTAGAAAGGGGCGTACTTGTTTGATTATCGCGCATCGACTATCAACAATAGAAAATGCTGATCGTATTGTTGTGCTTGATAAAGGCTGTATTGTCGAGCAGGGTAAACACGAGGATTTATTAGCACTCAATAATTATTATTCTAAATTATATCAATCACAGTTTCGTAGCCAGAAAGACAATAGTTAAAAATCTAGATGTGATTTTATCGCTGTTTGTGTGTGATGAAATTACCTAAAATATATTTTCTCTATTATATTCAATATCTTAAATCATAGTATTGATGTAAAACAAGAGTATAATATTCACAAATAATAAAAGGCTTGATAGCGAAGTAAAAATCAAGCAAGCAATGGATACATT
>JAAZZI010000077.1 GCA_014239225.1 Gammaproteobacteria bacterium | reverse complement strand
ATAGCACTAATATCAATCTTACTATTTCCAAATATGAATTTATTAAATTTTCTTTTCTCGTGAGAGTAAAATTCATTGAAACTCAATGCGCAATCACGACGCTCATATGCGTCTTTCCACATTGCTTGAGTTAATGAATTAATCCCGACTTTATCTAAAGAATTTTTTATATATTTTCGTATTTTTAAAAATTGCTCACGCCCATAAATAATAATATCAACATCTGAATTTTCATTATGTATATCTAACATTATCGACCCGGTAATTCCTATATAGTCCTTTTTAAAACCCATAGCTAGTAGAGTATTAATAATACCAATTGCGTCACTTTGTTTATTATCGGGTGACTTCATGCTCAACAATCGAGTAACTGCTTGCTCAGGATAATATATTTCTTTTATTAAATTAATTGGAATGCCATGTAATGCAATATCAGCATAATCACTATTGAATTGAAACTCAGGGTAGATGTCTCTAATAATTTTTTCTGCTTTTTTAGTGGTAAGTTTATGCATCCCCGCATTATCTTTCATGTAACGTAAAAAGGTTAATACATGGTTATCCTCTTGATATTCATTTACTACGGCAAAAAATAATTTTTCATCAATAGCAATAAAGTCTTTTGGTCTGATTCGCATAGGGCAGCAATCTTCAAATAATTACAAAATAATTTATCCTGTCCACCCTAATCCTGATGAAATACAATTTATTGACAATAATAAAGGTATCAAATCATCGAAGTTGTCACCATTCTCATTACGCTGACGAAACTCTTTAATTAATTTAATTTGCTCTAAGCCCGCTTGATGTAGCACTGGTGAACGACGATTTAATTTTCGACTAAACTTTTTGAAGCGCTGACATAGTTTTTCTTCGCCGGTTATATTTAGAATTACTTCTTTTGTTAAGTTATATTCCGTAGAAATCATATCAAAAATATTTTCTCTCTCGGTTTTGTTTTCGACAAGGCTTGAATATGCTTCACAAATATCAAAATCGATAAGCGCTAAGGTTTTTTCAGTCTCATCAATAATCAAACGAAATAAACGTGAATCGATAAACATCTTTTTAATTAATTTTTCCCCTTTTTTTCCATGCTTATTGGTAAATTCCTTTATGGCCGTGCCAACACCATACCATCCGGGCACAAGGTGCCTGTTTTGTGTCCATGCGAACACCCATGGTATAGCTCTCAAATCTTTCAATGAGTTTTCTCCAGTCCTTCTTGCGGGTCTTGAGCCAATATTCATCTTTGCAAGCTCTTCAACTGGGCTGGCAGCAGTGTAATAATCGACTAGACCATCAGATTCAGCTAATTTTCGATATTTTTTAAACGCTAAACTCGACAATGATTCCATAACGTTGTCAAAGTCTGGTTTTGGTTTTAACTGGTCTTCATTCAAAGATCTTAGGGTATGCTGAAATACGCTTGCCGCAAGTAATTCCATTTGATATTGCGCAGTGCCTTCGTTTGCATACTTGGATGAGACCACCTCGCCTTGTTCGGTGATACGCATTTGGCCGTGTACAGAACCGGCAGGCTGCGCTGCAATAGCAATACCAGTTGGTGCTCCGCCTCGACTAACTGACCCCCCGCGACCATGAAAAAAAGAAATGGGAATGCCTGCTTCATCACCGATTTTAGTTAAGCTTACTTGCGCTTTATTTAATTCCCAATTAGCAGTTAAATAACCACCGTCTTTATTTGAATCAGAATAACCAATCATGACTTCTTGAATACCCGTTTTTTTCTCAACTGTCATTTTAATAATTGGAATTGCTAGCAACTCCCTCATGATATCTGGAGCCCCTTTCAAATCCTCAATCGTTTCAAATAAGGGAACAATAGGTAGGCGACAAAATTTTTCGTCATTATCTTCAGAAAAAATACCCGAAATTTTCGCTAATAAATAAACACTCAATATATCGTTAACCGACTGGGTCATACTTAAAATAAAATGCCCGAATGCTTCGCTATCAAGCATATCCATCATTTGCGCAACCATTTGGAAAAGACCTAGTGTTGATGAGGATAATTCATCCAGATTTGAAAATGTTGGTAGCGTGTCTAATGGTTTATCAAGTTCTTCTAACAGCCATTTCTTCCATTCTTTACTATTTGGCAGTGGTGGTTCTACCCCATTTTTCATTGCTGTAAAAATAGCAAATAAAGTATGATTAATTGCATCTGAATTTTCTCGTAGGTCAAGACGTACAGTACAAAATCGGAAAGACTCCGCTTCCTGTAATAATGGATTCACTAATAAATTGGACAATTGCTTACAATCTGAATCAAATAGACCTTCTGAAAGTTGCCTAAGATCGAAAATAAAGTCATCTGCATTAAGATAACGTATGGCACTATAGTGACCCTCTTCTTCATTTTCTAATGTGCCACGTAATTTGATTAATACGCAACTTAAAAATTGGCGAAAAATTTCTCCTGGGTTTCTTGTAGAGATCGATTCAAGTTCATCAATATCTTTAAGTATGCCTTTCAGATATTTCTCGAATTTTTTTGATAATTTTATACTTTCTCGAGAAACGCTCAGTTTTTCAATTAATTTTTTTACAGATTCAATATAATAATCTAAGATTATTTGACGATTCTTCAATAAGCTATCTTTAGTAACGTCATTGGTAACAAAAGGATTGCCATCCCGATCTCCGCCAATCCAAGAACCAAACCTAAAAAATGGAGGTACTGTAAAATTCTCATTAGGGTAACTAAGATTTAAGGCCCATTTCAGTCTTTCATGTGTTTCTGAAACACGTTTAAATAATGATTGTTCGAAAAAATGTAATCCCCAGATAATTTCTTGTTCAACAGTAGGTTTTTCTAATCTTAATTCGCCTGTTAACCAAAGGAGATCAATTTCATCACGCAATGAAGATATAAGTTTTTCTCTCTCACGTTGTGTCCAGCGCGATGCCTCAATTCGGTAAAGTAATACATAAATACGGCGGTGAATTTCAAGAACTGTGACTCTTTTTGCTTCTGTTGGGTGTGCAGTTATTGTTGGACAAATATCGGCATTGTCTAACAAATTCTGAATTTCATCAGTGCTAATATTTAATTCAGAAGCCTGTTTAAAAACACTAGCAAATGTGCCGGGAACGTTTGTTAATCCATATTCTTTTTCTGCTAAGCGACGACGTCGCATTGCTGTGTTTTCTTCGGCAACATTTAATAGTTGAAACCATATACCCCATGCCTGAAGAGTATCGACAAGCATCACAGTGTCATCTGGGGATAAAGTTAATTCCCCTTTAAAATAAGGAAGGATATCGCTATTGCGATGTTCGATTACTTTGGTTAGTTGTTCGGTTAAGAGTCCTACAACTTCTTTCGCATACGTTGCTGAAATTGTATCTAAGGAGTTCTCATTAAAACCGGCATCAGCCGATGTCATAAACAACCTTTAATAGTTATGATTTTAAGCGACACGATCACCAGGTTCTTTTCCATTAAAAAATGCCTCAACATTTTCTAACGAACGCAATCCCATAGCAACCCGTGTTTCGGTTGTCGCGCTACCTAAGTGTGGAATTATGACAACATTATTCATACTAAGTAATTCTTCGGTAACAACTGGCTCTTTCGCATATACATCTAATCCAGCACCTGCAATAACTTTATCTTTTAATGCTTGAACTAATGCAGTTTCATCAACAACATCACCGCGAGCGGTATTTATCAAAAATGCCGATTTTTTCATCAATGCAAAACGTTCTTTGTTCATCAAATTTATGTTATCCCCACCTCCCGGACAATGTAATGTTACGTAGTCTGAGTCTTTAAGAACATCTTCTAGAGTATTAAACTTTTTTGCGCTAAATTTCTTAATAATTTCATCTGAAGGTGGATAAGGATCATAAAAACTTACCTGCATACCAAAACCAAAATGAGCCTTTTGAGCAACAGCCTGGGCTATTCGACCAAAACCGATGAAACCAAGTTTTTTCCCTGTAACCTTGGTTGATAACATGTGTGTTGGGCACCAACCCGTCCATGCTTTACTTCGAACAAGACGTTCTCCTTCGCCGATACGACGGGAAACAGATAAAAGAAGTACCATTGCTATATCAGCAGTACAATCAGTTAAAACGTCAGGAGTATTAGTTACAACAACACCAGCTTCTTTTGCTGCATCTGTATCGATATTATTAAAGCCAACACCAAAATTAGCCACAATCTTGCATTTACGATTTTCTACATTAAAAATATCAGAACTAATTTGAAAATCAGAAACGGTCGGACACAATGCATCAGCTTCAGACATTGCCTGTTTTAGTTCTTCAACTGTCATCTTGTGATCATCTTCATTGATAATAGCATTAAAAAGTTCTTTTGCTTTTGCTTCTGCCGCTT
>JAAZZI010000076.1 GCA_014239225.1 Gammaproteobacteria bacterium | reverse complement strand
TCAAAACCTTCGCGGCGCATTGTTTCTATTAAAATAGATAAATGTAATTCCCCGCGACCTGAAACACGATATTTGTCAGCTTCCTTAGTTGTTTCCACTCTCAATGCGACATTATGCTTTAATTCTTGTTGCAAACGATCCCAGATATTGCGACTAGTAACGTATTTACCTTCTATACCAGCAAAGGGAGATGTATTCGGTTGGAATGTCATACTAATTGTTGGCTCATCTACAGTTAAAGCTGGTACAGCTTCTACATTATCTGGGTCACAAATTGTATCTGAAATATTTAACGGATCGAGTCCTGTTATTGCAACAATATCACCAGCTGAAACAGATTTAGCTTCGATCCGCTCAAGCCCTAGGAAACTATATACCTGAAGTACTTTTCCTTTCCGTGTATCGCCTTGGTGATTTATCAAGGTAACCTGCATATTATTCTTGATAGTGCCCCGACTTATTCGTCCAATACCAATAACACCAACGTAATTATTGTAATCGAGTGTTGAAATCTGCATCTGTAATGGGCCATGCGCATCAACATCTGGAGCAACAACGTGAGAAATTATTGTTTCAAATAAACAAGACATATCACCCTCAGAAACATCGTGCTCAAGCCCGGCATAACCAAGAAGTGCCGAAGTATATACAATTGGAAAATCGAGCTGTTCGTTTGTTGCGCCCAATTTATCAAAAAGATCAAAGGTTTGATCTAATACCCAATCTGGCCGAGAACCATCACGATCAATTTTATTTATAACAACAATTGGCTTGAAGCCCATCGCAAATGCTTTTTGTGTTACAAAACGAGTTTGTGGCATTGGTCCGTCTACAGCATCAACTAACAATAAGACTGAATCCACCATCGAGAGGACACGTTCGACTTCTCCCCCAAAATCAGCATGGCCAGGCGTGTCAACAATGTTGATACAATAATCGTTCCATCTTATCGCGGTATTCTTTGAAAGAATTGTGATGCCACGTTCTTTTTCCAAATCATTAGAATCCATAATACGTTCTGTCGGAATTAAACGTTCATCAAAAATGCCAGATTGTTGTAACAATTTATCAACCAAAGTTGTTTTGCCATGATCAACATGCGCAATAATGGCTATGTTACGAAGGTTCTTGCTCATCTGTCTAATGCCTCGTGAAAAAATCGGGCATTATACAGATAGATTTAATATATTGAATGTTTCTTCGTAGAATTACTTTAAATAGTTATTTAATAATAAATTGACTGTATAACGAACACCAAAACCTGTTGTATTCGTAGGTATATGAGCTAAACCACCTTTCTTGCTGCTGCTAGATAAATCAATATGAATCCATGGAACGTCATTTTTAATAAAACGCTGTAAAAATCGTGAAGCTAGGATATGATCAACACCGCTTTCTTGAGAGCATTGCTTGATATCAGCAATATCACTTTTCAGCATTTGATCAAAATCCTCATCTAAAGGAAAAGGCCAAACACGCTCTCCAGAATCTTCGCCTGCTTTAATCAGATTTAAGTGCCATTTATTTTTATTAGTAAAAATTCCGCTATACGATGTGCCAATTGAATACATGCACGCACCGGTTAATGTGGCGTAATCGATAATCAAGGAGGGTTTTTCTTTTGATGCTAGTGCCAGGGTATCTGCCAATACCATACGACCTTCAGCGTCGGTGTGTACAACTTCAATCGTTGTTCCGTCTGAAGCACTAACTACATCATTAGGTTTATAAGCTTTTGGTCCAATATGATTCATAGCTAAAGCCATCCAGCATTCAACTGGGCGCTTAAAATTAAGTTTGGTTAATGCTAACAATGTGCCTAGAGCAACTGCGCTGCCCTGCATATCTTCATGCATACCAAACATATAATTTGCTGGCTTAAGGTTAGTGCCACCGGTGTCATAGCAAATACCTTTACCAACCAGAAATACCTTCTCCGTTTTTGTCGTTGCTTTTGGTGTGTAGCGTAAACGTACAATTCCAGCATCAGCTTTTGGACTACCTTGTGATACAGCAAGGAAAGCACCTGCTTTTTTCTGCTTTAATACTGTTTCATTATAAAATTCTACTTTCCATTTATTTTCTCTGGCAACTTCTTTAATTCTTTTAAGGTAATCCGTTGGTGTGAGTTTATTCGAAGGCAACATACTTAGGCTACGGGTTAATGCATTACCCTCTGCAATAGCAAAACTCTGTTTAAAACCATGTCTAGCATGAAAACCAAAAAGAATTAATTTTGCTAAGGATGATGTTGTCTGCTTTTTACTTTTAAATTCTGGCATTGTCGCTGATGCTGCCAAAACAGCTGAAATAATTGCTTCTGCAATTCTTTCAGATTCTTTCTTACTAAATCCCAAAACAAGCAATCCTATCTTTTTTGGTTTTAATGAGGTGTGAATTGCAACTAGTTTTCTTGTAAGTGTTAATAAATCAAAACTACTAATAACTGAACTAACCATAGTAAAACTAACATGACTTGAATTCTTATTAGGTAGGTCAATAACAACTGGAATGGCGCTTTCACTGTTATGTGCAATTTGCTTATAACGATTTGATATCTGTTCTTGGTAAGAAAATTTTCTTTTTAATGGGCTAGAGAAAACCATTATCCAGTTGGCGATGCTATCAACTTCCTGATTTGTGGGAGCTAGGTTATGTTGTTCTAATGTAATTGGCATATTGTTCATTTTTCCTTATCAAAAAGAGACGAAATTATTATATCTGACATTGAAAATGCTAATGAATTCAGTATATCGCGTTAAACGGTGCTTTTATTCGATATGGAACTAAACTAACATCTGGATGAATAATAATACCAGTTTGTTTATATATAGATCGTTTCTAATAAAAATAACATGGGATACTGGTTTTTATGTCGAAACAAGCAAAAGATACTGATCCGCAGGAAACGCAGGAATGGTTAGAAGCGTTAGATTCAATGTTGACGCACGAGGGTATTGAGCGGGGTCATTTCATTCTTGAGAAACTCATTGCCAGAGCTCGCAAGTCAGGAGCCTATCTTCCTTATTCGGCAAATACCGCTTATTTAAATACCATCCCGCCTTCACGTGAAGAAAAGTCTCCAGGTGATGCAGGACTTGAATGGCGTATTCGTTCATTGGTACGCTGGAACGCGATGGCAATGGTGGTCAGAGCTAATCAGAGAAATAGTGAGCTTGGCGGTCATATTGCTAGTTTTGCCTCCTCAGCTACTTTGTATGACGTCGGTTTCAATCATTTCTTTCATGCGCCGGATAAGAACCATGGCGGGGACCTTGTTTTTGTGCAGGGACACTCAGCACCTGGAATTTATGCTCGCGCTTTTTTAACAGATCGTATCAGCGAAGAACAAATGATGAATTTCAGACAAGAAGTTGATGGTAATGGATTGTCTTCTTACCCTCATCCTTGGTTAATGCCAGACTATTGGCAATTTCCAACTGTTTCGATGGGGCTTGGTCCCTTAATGGCTATTTATCAAGCGCGCTTTATGCGTTATTTAGAAAACAGAGAAATGATAAAAGATACCAATCGAAAAGTTTGGGCATTTATGGGTGATGGTGAAATGGATGAGCCCGAGTCGCTTGGTGCAATTGGTCTCGCTGCAAGAGAAAAATTAGATAATCTAATCTTTGTGATTAATTGTAATTTACAAAGATTGGATGGCCCTGTTCGTGGTAATAGTAAAATTATTCAAGAACTCGAAGGTACTTTTCGTGGCGCTGGCTGGAATGTCATTAAAGTTATTTGGGGGTCTTATTGGGATCCTTTAATTGCTCGAGATACATCCGGTCTTTTATATAAGCGTATGGAAGAATGTGTTGATGGTGAGTACCAAGCCTATAAAGCTAAAGATGGTGCTTATGTTCGTGAACATTTCTTTGGTAAATATCCCGAATTAAAAGAGATGGTTGCAAACATGTCAGATGAAGATATTTGGCGTTTAAATCGTGGCGGACATGATCCGCATAAAGTTTATGCAGCTTATCATGCCGCAGTTAATCACACCGGACAGCCAACTGTAATACTGGCTAAAACTGTTAAAGGTTACGGTATGGGAGAAGCAGGAGAAGGCCAGAACTTTACTCACCAACAAAAGAAGATGGGTGAAGATTCACTTAAGCACTTTCGAGATCGTTTTAGTATCCCAATTACTGATGAAGAAATAAAAGACGCGCCATTCTATAAACCAGATAAAGATAGCGAAGAAATAAAATATTTAAAAGAAAGACGGGCAGAACTTGGTGGTTATTTCTTTAATAAACGTAAAGCGCCACCAAAACTTGAAATACCAGAAATTAATATTCACAAGAAATTACTTGAAGGCACTGGAGACAGAGAAATATCAACAACTATGGCCTTTGTTCGTATCCTTAATGGATTGTTGAAAGATAAAAAAATTGGGGGACACATCGTGCCAATTATCCCTGACGAAGCACGAACATTTGGAATGGAAGGAATGTTTCGACAATACGGAATTTACTCGGCAGTCGGTCAATTATATGAACCCGTAGACTCAGCACAAGTCATGTACTATCGAGAAGATATAAAAGGACAAATACTCGAAGAAGGTATTAATGAAGCTGGTG
>JAAZZI010000075.1 GCA_014239225.1 Gammaproteobacteria bacterium | reverse complement strand
TTCTGCGTCACTATTATTGATTAAAAAATTTAAAAAACATAATAGCGATGTATTAACGAAATCGGGTTTGATGCTAGGTCTAGGCGAAGAACTAAACGAGGTTAAAAAAGTTTTAATAGATTTAAGAAGTCACCATTGCGATATGATTACAATAGGTCAGTATTTGCAACCAAGTCAGTATCATTTACCTGTAGAGCGGTATGTTCATCCAGACGAGTTTAAAGAACTTGCTCTATATGCCAAAAGGTTAGGTTTTGTTAATGTTGCAAGCTCACCAATGGTGCGTTCTTCCTATCATGCGGATTTACAAGCTTTTGCAAATTAAAAGATTTAGCTGATAAAAACTTAATCTGTTTTTAGAAAAAGAAGTGGTTCAACAGTTGTATTATTTAATATGACACTCCAATGCAGGTGCGCGCCGGTAACTCGACCAGAGGAACCAACCGTACCAAGCATATCGTTTACATTTACGAAGTCTCCTTCTTCAATGCTAATTTCTTCCATGTGGCAATACATTGTGATTAATCCCTGTCCATGATCTAAGAATATTGTTTTACCATTAAAAAAATAATCACCAGTATTAATTACAACACCTGCTGCTGGAGCAATAATAGGCGTACCTTTCTCTGCGGCGATATCAAGACCACTATGTGGATTTCTTGGTTGTTTATTAAAGAACCGACGTAGCCCGAATGAACTACTGTACGGGCCCCGAGCGGGTTTGATAAATTTTAATGGCACATTATCAATTTCTCTCCAGCTCGCTTTTGCCTTGGAGATTAGTTTTCTTTCTTTTGAAATACGCAGCATGTCTTCATCATTTGGATTTACATGACGTTTATTTTTTACCGTTAGATATTGTTTTTCATAGTCTTTATTAACTACATCGAAAAGATAATTAGCCCCAATTCCATCGTTTATAACTTTTAATTTATGCTCCCCCAATTCTATCTTTAACGGTATACCAACAATTGCATTCCAATTCTTATTTTCACCAATTACCATAACCTTTTTATCATAAAAAAATACTTCTGGTTTATTTTCTGTTTTGATGGGGATTATCACTACCCCGCCCGGAACATTTGACTCTATTGGAAATTCGTAAGCATAGGTAAAATTGAATATTGTTACTAAATATAAAATTACTAGAGATATCGATTTATTCTTCATAGATTTTGTCCACTGTTGAATCAATTTTTGAGCTTGCAAGTTTTATATGTATTTTTTTACCAACTTTTAAATGAGTAGTATTTCTAATAATCTTATTAGTTTTATAATCACTAACTATTGCATAACCTCTATTTAAAGTTGATATAGGACTAATTGTTTTTAGTATATCTTCTATTCTTGACACTTCATTTTTCGTTTGCTCAAGCAATAAAGTAATCGCGCTTTTAAATTGCAGATGTAAATTTTTTATATAATCAATTTTTTGAGTGATGATGTATATTGGGTTTAATTTTGCTAGGTTACTTTCTGATTCAGTTATTATTATTTTTCTAGATGATATTTCTTTTTCAATATTATATTTTAGACGTGTAGAATATTCATCAGTTCGTTGTATTAGTTCAAATAATTTTTGATTAGGTTGTGGTAGTTTTCCAGAAAAAATTGCAACGTAGTTTTTAAAGTTTTTAATGATTTGTTTTTGAAAATGTATCAATTGTTTTTCATGATGTTTCAATTTTTGAATAACTTCACCAATATCTGGGCTAACTAATTCTGCTGCTGCTGATGGCGTTGCAGCTCTTAGATCCACAATAAAATCTACGATTGTGAAATCAATTTCATGACCAATTCCGCTGATGATTGGTGTATCGATATCAAATATCGTTCGTGCAACAACTTCTTCATTAAAGGCCCATAAGTCTTCTAAAGATCCGCCCCCACGCGTAAGAATAAATACATCACATTCATTTCTTTTCTCGGCGATTTTTATTTTTTTTGCTATTGCCGCTGCCGCGCCATCTCCTTGAACGGGAACGGGATAGATAATGAGATCACCAAGCGGGTATCGACGTTTTAGAATACTTAAAATATCCCGAATGGCAGCGCCTGTTGAAGATGTAATGATGCCGATTGTTTTTGGATATTTTGGAGGGATTTTTTTGTATTCTTTGTCAAACAGTCCTTCAGTAGCAAGTTTTTGTTTTAGTGCATCAAATGCAATCTGCAATGCTCCCGCACCAGCTGGTTCAATTTGTTCGATAATGAGTTGATATTCACCCCGTCCCTCATAGAGACCAACATTTACTTTCGCGAGTACTTTCATTCCATTATTTAAGTCAAAGCGTAAATTAGTATGTCTATTTCTAAAAAAAGCACACCTTACTTGGGCATTATTGTCTTTTAGGGTGAAATAAAGATGCCCTGAGGCCGGTTTGGCGAGATTTGAAATTTCACCTTCCACCCAAATTATAGGAAATACTTCCTCGAGTAATTCACTTACTTCACGATTTAATTGCGTAATCGTATAGATATCTTCTGGCGTAGGAAGTATGTGTTTTGATCTAATTTCTGACATTTTGTATTAATTTAATCAAAGAAAATTGGAAATAAATAGCAAGACAGACTTGCCGTTATCAAAGTTCGGACTATAATGCACGGCTATTTTAAATCCAATACAGGGTCCTGTCATGAATATTACGGAAGAAGCCCTTACTTTTGATGACGTTTTATTAATTCCTGATTATTCAGAGATCCTCCCTCGGCAAGCATTATTAGAAACCCAGTTAACTCGAGAGATAAAAATGAGTATTCCTCTCGTTTCAGCAGCAATGGATACAGTTACCGAATCTATATTAGCTATCGCATTAGCACAAGTAGGTGGTATAGGGATTATTCATAAAAACATGAGCCCAGAATTACAGGCTAAAAATGTACGTCGTGTCAAAAAGTATGAAAGTGGTGTGATTCAAGAGCCTGTCACTGTTGGTCCTTATACAAGTATACAAGAAGTTATTGATCTAACCCGTCAAAAAAATATTTCAGGGGTCCCAGTAGTAGAAGGCGATGATCTTGTTGGCATTGTGACAAGCCGGGATTTACGTTTTGAGAGAAAACTCGATGATCCTGTCAGAAATATAATGACTAGAAAGGAATCTTTGATAACTGTTGAAAAAAATGCAAGCAAAGAAGAGGTTCGCGCACTTTTACATAAACACCGTATTGAAAAAGTGTTAGTAGTAAATAATAAATTCCAGCTTGCAGGGTTAATTACGGTAAAAGATATGCAAAAAGCATCAGAGTTTCCTGATGCTTGCTTGGACGATGCTGAGCGATTAAGAGTGGGTGCTGCAGTTGGTGTAGGAGACGCCGCTAGAGAAAGAGTCGAACAACTTGTTCAGTCAGGTGCTGATGTTATTGTCGTTGATACTGCGCATGGTCACTCAAAAGGCGTGCTGGACATGATTAAGTGGATTAAAACGAATTTCAAAGATACACAGGTAATTGGTGGCAATATTGCGACAGCAGATGCCGCGCTTGCGCTTGTAAAAGCAGGTGTGGATGCGGTCAAAGTAGGCATTGGTCCTGGCTCAATATGTACTACACGTATTGTGAGTGGCGTAGGTATGCCACAAATTTCCGCAGTTTCTAACGTGGCAAAAGCACTTAAAAATAAAGGAGTGCCAGTTATCTCGGATGGTGGAATTCGTTATTCTGGGGATATTGCTAAGGGCTTAGCTGCTGGCGCTTATAGTATGATGATTGGAGGATTATTTGCTGGTACTGAGGAAGCACCTGGTGATGTAGAGCTTTATCAAGGGCGTTCTTATAAATCATATCGCGGAATGGGATCGCTTGGCGCAATGGCACAAAACCATGGTTCTTCAGATCGTTATTTTCAAGAAAATGATGAAGTCGAAAAATTAATTCCGGAAGGTATTGAGGGCCGTGTTCCGTTTAAGGGTCCACTACAAGCGGTTATTCATCAACTTTGTGGAGGCATTAGAGCGGCATTGGGTTATACGGGCTGTTCAAATTTAGAAGAAATGCGAGAGAGAGCAAAATTTGTACGATTAACAAATGCCGGCTTTAAAGAAAGTCATGTGCACGATGTTGCGATTACCAAAGAACCACCAAACTATCGTTTATAGATAGTAATTAAAAATAACATGTGATTTTACGATCACAATTAGTTTCTTTCATAGAGGTAACATCAATGAGAGTAATATTATATATAACTTTATTTTTCTTTGCTTTACCCCTCTTTTCTGAAGAGAGAAAACATGGTGGAAAGGCAATTGAAGTCAAGGTTGAAGCAGGAACGAGTGACGGACAACTCATTTTTACACCAAATGAATTTACGTTTGAGCGGGGTAAATACTATAAACTTGTGATATCAAACCCAAGTTCTAGTCCTCATTATTTTAGTTCGGATGCTTTCTCAACGCATATTTTTACACGTAAAATTGAAGTAGCCGGTCCGAATGGCAAAACTTTAGCTGAAATTCATGGCGCTATTCATGATATAGAGTTAAGTCCAAATTCAACTATTGAATGGTTTTTTTACCCAATGACTAAAGGTAAAAATTTAAAACTGTATTGTCATAAGGACAATCATGAAGAAATGGGTATGGTCGGTAGTATCAATATCGTCGGATCAATGTCTCCAAGCAAATAAAACGGTGATTTAAATTTTATAAAAAATTTTATTAAATGACAGACATTCATTCCGAAAGAATACTTATTCTTGATTTTGGTT